>JBAXTC010000145.1:0-13056 GCA_037130375.1 Verrucomicrobiota bacterium
GCCGGTTCGGTTCCTCGCCTCGTTCCACCACTTGGGCGGGTTCACCCCGGGTTAGCGCCAGCGCCTCCTGATAGATTTCGTAACGCTCCTGTTTGAGCACCGCCACCACCGGCCACCCCAACTCCTTGACCACCGCTTTGAGAAACGGTCCGTTGGTATACCAGGAGTCCACCACCACCAGATCAAAGAACCTGGGACCATAGCTCCGGCGCATTCGGCGCAGCAGCCGCAAAGCCGCGCCGCATTCCTCCTCGCCCGGGCGCATCGGCTCGATATCCAGAATGACACTGATCCGTGGTCCGCTTAACTGCGCATAAACTTGCTTGTGGTAGTATTGGGTTTTCTTGAACTCGTGGCCTTGGGCATCTTTGCAGATTACCTCCCGGCTCAGGCAGTCCTCACAACAACGGTGGTCACTGCAAAACTGTTCGTTGGCGTCCAGACTGGCGACCAGCAGCCCATGCACCTTGCTCGCTTCAAAGGCTTTACCGCGTTTGAGCTTGCGGTTGATGAATCGGCCGGCCCGGCGCAACTGCTCCGGGTTCATCCGGTTGGCGGCATAGCCAAAAGTATCGTGGCTGATGCGGGCGTGGTAGCCCACCCACTGTTGCCATTGGGGCAACTTGGTTTCTTCTCCTAACTGCGACAAGCCGGGAATCTGAATCACTTCGCCCAAGAGCAAGCTCAACCCCACCGCCCGGGAGGGAACCTCTGGATCGATGCGACCATCGCCGAAACAGCCTGCCAACAACGGCAAATCGAACTGCTTCTCCGCGTAGGAGACAAAACGGTCCAACTCCTTGAACTGGGGTTCAGTCATTAGGCAGGGGTTCCTCCCGCGGCAGCAACTCGGCATTGATCTGGGACAGTTCCTCCAGGTGCTCATGCAGTTGGCGGTAATGCTCGATAGCGCGGCGAGCGGTTTGCTGCTGGGCGGGGGTCTTGAGCAGGAACTTGTTGATCTTGCCCACGGCCAGGCACTGGGTCAGGTAGTAGAAGGGGCCGTGCTTATGGCCGCCGCGGTGGCAATGGCAGTTAGGATTTGATCCCCAAGAATACCCGCGAAACCGGTCCAAGCCTTTGTCCCAACGGGATGAGGAGCCGCTGCGCGCACGGTTGCGGACAAAAATGTCCGCGCTCCTGTCTGGGGCGTCATGGCGCCTATTTGAGGATGGTCGCCCCCATCAGGCCGAAGATAATGTCGTTGGCCACCGCATCCATCTGCACCTCGCGCAAGACGGCCCCCGGCTTCAACTCCAACGCGAGGAGGTGGGCTTCTGTGTCCACTGCCACGGGTTGAGTCAGGTCGGCCACTTGAGCCGACCCGGCGGGACCGGAGCGCCCACCGATGTTCTCGAAGCCGTTGGCTGCAGTGTCGTGAAACCGATACTGGTTCCAGCAATCGCCAATCCCGGTTGGATTGACCAGATCAACCGATTCCGTCAAGCCGCCTTCATAGCGGAGGGTGAGCCTTAGATTCGGGACCTGGCTCTGCATGGCGAAGGTGGTTCCACTGATCATCAAGTAGAGCGTCTTGCCGGATTGGCCGACCGGCACGGTCAGCGTCTGCGGAAATACAGCAGCACGCGTCACCACCGCGATATTTGGGCCGGCCTTGGAGCTCAGAAACGGGATGCCGTCCGTCGTCCAGGCAAGGCCGTCGGGACCGATCTTCTTGCGCCAGGCATCGTCAGCAGGTTTGGGGCTGACGAAGGGGGCCACGAGGTGGTCTTTATAGTAAACGGTGTTGATGGGGCTCGCGGGTTCCGGGGGCGGCCGCACTGCCGCATGCACGAGACCCATCACCTCGGGCACCGAGGCATTAAACGATGCCCGGAGATCGAGTGGTGTCCACAGGCTCAGATCATTGGCTGGAACCTTCGGGCGGGACCAGACCTTGTCCGGCTTAGGGGTCGTTTGCGATGGTGTTGGCGGCAGGTTCTCCATTTTCGCCAAAGCCAACAACGCGGGTCTCGTCTCGAGCGCTTTGGATCGGAACTTGATTTCAATGGTGCCTTTGCGCCCAATCGGAGTCTGCACCATCACCCAGCTCAAACCGGTGCCGGCTTCGATAGAGGCGCTTGTTTTCTTGCCGTTCACGAAGGCAGTGTCGATCTTGGGAGACCGGAGCGGCAGGCGCAATTGGACCGCTGTCGGAGTCGGCGAGGTCCATTCGATTCGGATGCCTTTTGGCGTTCGACGCCAATCGTACGCGAAGTGGGGAGTGTGGATCGAGGCGCCGGGCCATTCGGCGGGAAACTGAGGCGAGAGAGCGACTACCCCATCCGAGCGATGGGGCACGATCCCAAACAGGCCTTCCGTAACGGTCCGACCCCATAAGCTGATGGCATCGGAAAACTCATCATTGGCGCGCTGTCGGCCGTCGGTATAGGAATGGCACGCCAGCCCACCGGGGGTTGGGCCGTTGAAGATGCCGCACAAACACGCCTTCACGATCGCGTAGGCGTCGTCGGAAAGCCCCGCGAGGTAATGCGTGAGCGCGAAGTTCAACTCCTCGGCGTAAGCCATCTCGTAAGTGCTATGTGTATATGAGCGCGCCATGTTGGGATACCAGTTGGAACTCCAGTAGAGCTCACCTTCATGAGGCGTGGAGACTCTGCCCAGGTGCGAATGGGCCCAGCGGATCATCTGGAAGATCTGCGCCGGACTGGCCGCCCCGAACTCGGCCGAATGGTAAATCGTCGGCAGTTCCGGCTCCGGATGGAGCAGGCGCGCCCCGCGGGTATCGAGGTATTCGGCGAACACGCCCGCCTCTGGCATCCAGAGCTTCTGCTGCATGGCGTTGCGAATGGCCCCGGCCCGTTGCCGGAAAGGCGCCGGATCTTTGCCCAGTCGCGCGGCCAGCTCCGCCATGAATGTGTTGGCCCCGAGCATGTAGGCGGAGGCCTGGGTGCATTGGCCGCGAATGTACCAATGCTGGTCGCTGATCCAGGTGTTCAGCGCGTTTTCATACAACGGTTCATCGCCCGGCCTGAGCCGACGATCTTCCCACTGCAGGATCCCTTCGCAAACGGGGAACAACTCCCGCATGAGTTCAAGGTCGCCGGTGTAATCGAAGTAATGGCGCACATGATCCAGGAAGACCTCGTTCATGTTGTAGAACACTCCCGGGTCGTATTCGAGCATGCTGCCGAGGGCGCCTTTGTCCGGGCCCTTTTTCACGACGTTTAAGCGGGCATGATTGCGGAGTGTCTTGCCGACACGGTCGGTCCAGCCATAGCACGTGGGTCCGTAAAGAACCCGCCAGCCGAGATAGGCAAAGCGCCAGGACCAACCGCCATGAACATAGGCCTGATCTGCCCAGGTGCCTTCGGTGGCAAAGGCCATCATGGTCATGGCCGCATCCAGATACGGGTCCGGCGTGTGGGTGACAACGCGGTCAGCGATCGATCTGTTCCGGGCCAAAGCGGTCTTCAGAGCCGCTGCCGGATGTTTGATGGCGTCCTGGATGTTACCGCCCATGCCCACCGCCACGAAGCCGTGAGCGTGCGGTGCAGATAGTTCAGCCCGGTAAACAGCGACGCAATTTGTCCGCTCGCCGGAGGGTGCCCAGGTCGTGCCGCGGACGAGCGTTGCCGGCGACGCCAGGACAGCGCCGGGATCGCCGAAGCCTGCCGCGCCGCGCCAGGAACAGCCCCCTTGGATCACGCTCTTCCAGTGCGGCAACCGTTTGGCAACCGCGAATACCTCGTTCATGACCACGTCGTTGGTGTCGAACCCTCGAGTGAGCGTGAAGGCGCCGTCATCCCAGCGGATTTGGTTCCTCGCGCAGTGGGGTGGCGCGAAGGTGAATTCCGGCGCGTTCATGGCCCAGTTGGTAAAAAAGGCGGAGGCTCCGCCGTAGGTCCAGACCAGCGAGGTGCCTTTGGGCAGGCCTTCGGCAGACATCTCGACCAGCAATCCGGCCGAGTCGGCTAACGCGAGAGTGGTGAGATGGACGCAAACGTCAGGGAACGCGGCGTCGCGCAGTTCGTATTCCATCCGGCCAGCAACGTACCGCACGTCGATCTCGGACCATTGATGGAACCATTTGCTCGCGCCATCAGCTCCCACCAATCCGAGCATCAGGTGCCCGAGCAAGCCGCCCGCGGAGTGGAAATCAAACAGGAACCGCGGCTCGTTATACGCCAACACGATGGGGCGGAACGGGACGCGCTCAAGCTTGACGAGGTCTTCAGGTGAGAACAGCATCGTGCGCTCACAGCCTGGGAATAAAGGACGCCGGTGCAGGCGCGGGTCGCCACTGTATCCGCCGTTCGCGGAAACAACACCGATGGTTCTGGCCGGATCACCGCGCGGCGCGGCTTTATCGCCTGTCAGATGGATTTCCCAACCCCCTTTAACCGGGGCATAACAGTCATAAAGGCCGACGGCGTGCGCGCTGGCTGCGAGCAGAATCGCCTGGGCGACAATTTGCAATACTCTCATGGGCAGCGATTGGATCTTACATTCAGGGTGTGCTATCTCGTCTCGCGCAAACAATACAGTTTGGTGAGCGTGCGGATGAGCAGGCGGTCGCCGGCAAATGCCGGGGTGGCCAGGCACAGCTCGTCGAGGGAGTTTTTGCGCAGCAGCTTGTATTCGGGGCCGGCCTGGAAGACGAAGGTGTCACCGTCTTCACTGAGCGCGAATATCTTCCCGTTGGCCGCCCAAGGTGAGGCGGTGAAGGCGGTGACGCCCTCACGGAGACGCTGCTTCTCGTAAACCTGCCGGCCGGTGCGCGCATCGTGGCAGCTCAGGAAGCCAAAATCGAACAGCACATAGAAGTAGTCGCCATAGAGCAGCGGCGAGGGATTGTAAGGCCCGGCAGTGGGCTGATACCATGCGACGAACTCGCTGTTCGTCTCGCCGGGCTTCAATGTGACATCGCCGGAAGCGCCCGGCTTGATTGCAAACACGGGCCGTGCTTTGTCCATTACGTACCCGGAGCAGACGTAAAGCAGGTTGGATTTCGAGAAGGGCGTCGGGATGACAATCGAAGACATGCCACCCAGTTCCCAGAGCAGTTTGCCGTCAAGGTCGTAGGAGCGGACCCGCTTCGTGCCGGACGTGATCAATTCGGTTCGCTGGTCGTTGCGCCAGAGGTGAGGCGTGGCCCAGTTGCTCTTTTCGTCGCGTTCAACGCGCCAGAGCTGGCGGCCGGACTTGGCGTCGAGGGCCACGGCGAAGGATTTCTCTTCGTTGTCATTCACGAGGAACACGCGGCCGTCGTGGAGCACGGGCGAGGCGGCGGAGCCCCAGCCGCTGCGGGTCTTGACGGGCGGCCAGTTGGTGGACCAGAGTTTCCGGCCCTCCAAGTCGTAGCAGAACAAGCCCACATTGCCGAAATAGGCATAGACCCGTTCACCATCGGTCACTGGCGTCGCGGACGCGTAAGAGTTTTTCAGGTGCAGCGAATTCGGTGGGGTGCCGCGCTGTGCCTCCTGACGCCATAATTCGCGACCGGACTTGAGATCGAAGCAGAGAACCAGCCAGTGATGATCGGCCCGGGGAATCTCTTTCCTATCGCCACCCAGGTAGAGGCCCTTCTTCGTCGGTTCCACCTCGCCTTCGGTGGCGGCAGTAGTGACATACACTCGATCACCCCAGACGATGGGCGAGGACCAGCCGCGTCCGGGCACTTCGGCTTTCCACGCGACATTCTCGTTGGTGCTCCAGCGGTCGGGCAGCCGTGGATGGTCAGCAACCCCGAGCGCGCCCGGCCCCCGGAACTGCGGCCAGTTCGCAGAGGAGTCGGCTCCGATCGCGGGTGCCGCCACAAGCAGGAGGAGCATTCCGGCAAGGGATGGCCACTCGATGATTGTCGAAATAACTGGTAGCAACCGGCGGTTCACGTTGGCGAGATTCATGCATAGAGCATTGGCAACTTGGAACAGAGCAGCAAGGAAAAGAGTGCTGATTTCAATCAGGCGCCGGCCGCCATCTGAACCGCGATATTCTTCTTTCCGGCGGCGGCGCATTGTCGCACGCTGGCGCGCATGATGGGGAAGGAGACCACGCTTGCCCTGCTGCGGCAGATGCTCGGTCCGGCGGCGCAGTTCCGCGACGGGCAATGGGAGGCCATTGACCTGGCGGCCAACCAGCGTCAGCGGCTGCTGGTCGTCCAGCGCACTGGCTGGGGCAAGAGCGTCGTTTATTTCCTGGCGGCCAGGATTCTGCGCGACGCGGGTGCCGGGCCGACGCTGCTCATCAGCCCACTGCTCTCGCTCATGCGCAACCAAATCCTGGCTGCCGAGAAGTTGGGTATCCGCGCTGCGACCATCCACAGCCAGAACCTCGAAGACTGGGCGCAGGTCGAGGCGGACCTCGAGGCCAACCAGGTGGATGTGCTGCTGGTTTCGCCGGAGCGTTTGGGAAACGCGGCCTTCCTGCAAAAGCTGCTGCCGCTGATTCAGGGCAGCATTGGCATGTTCGTGGTGGATGAAGCGCACTGCATATCGGACTGGGGCCATGATTTTCGACCAGACTACCGGCGCATCGTGCGCGTGTTGCGCCTGCTGCCGCCCAACGTGCCGGTGCTCTGCACGACGGCCACGGCCAACGACCGCGTCGTGAAGGACATCGAGTCGCAGATAGCAAACCTCCGCGTTCTGCGCGGCCCGCTGCTCCGCCGCTCGCTCAAACTCTACAATATCAAGCTGCATGACCAGGCAGATCGGCTGGCGTGGCTGGCGCATTTCCTGCCACAACTGCCGGGCAGCGGCATCATTTACACCCTCACGGTGCAGGACGCGCGGCGCGTGGCTGAATGGCTCGAACGGCAGGGCATTGCCGCCCGCGCCTACCACGCCGCCCTGGAGACTCACCAACGCATCGAGACTGAACAACAGCTCCTCAACAACGACGTGAAAGCTCTCGTCGCCACCGTCGCTCTCGGCATGGGTTTTGACAAGCCGGACCTCGGGTTCGTTATCCACTACCAACGGCCCGGCTCGGTCGTCGCCTATTATCAGCAGGTGGGCCGCGCCGGACGCGCGGTGGATTCGGCCTTCGGCATTCTCCTGAGCGGACGCGAAGATGACGAAATCCAGGATTACTTTATCAACAGCGCCTTTCCGCCGCTGGAAGTGATGTCTGGGATGCTGCGGGTGTTGGGCAAAGCGGGAGCGCTGACGGTGGAAGAGATTGGTGCCGAGTTAAACTACGGCCGCGGGACGATGGAAAAGGCGCTGCGGCTGTTGGAAGTTGACGGCGCGGTGACGCATGACACGTGGAACTACAGCCGCACCGCCAATCCGTGGCAACCGGACGCCGCGCGCTTCGAGCAGGTCACGCAGCGCCGCCGCGCGGAATTGGAGGAAATCAAACGCTACGTCGAGCACCACGGCTGCCTGATGGAGTTCCTGTCGCGCGCGCTGGATGACCCGGCGGCGGCGCCGTGCGGCAAGTGCATGAACTGCACCGGCCAGACGCAGCGCCGCGCGGCCCCCTCAGACTTGGTCCGGGCGGCGGTTGATTTCCTGCGGCATGATGCATTGGTTTTGGAGCCGCGCGTTCGCTGGCCCAAGCCGGTGCTGGCGGCAGTCCACAAAATCCTGCCCGACGCCCTGGAGCGGTACGAGAGCGGCCACCCCAAAATGATCATCCCGGAAAGGCTGCGGGCGCGCGAAGGGCGCGTACTCTGCATGTACGGCGATGCGGGCTGGGGGAACGAAGTCGAGCGTGGCAAGTATCAGACCGGCCGCTTCAGTGAAGCGCTGGTGACGGCCGCGGCGGAGTTGATTCAACGCAAGTGGAAGCCGGAACCGCCGCCACAGTGGGTGACGGCTATTCCGTCGCGGCAGCATGGCGACCTGGTGCAAGACTTTGCGCAACGGCTGGCGGCGAGCCTGGGCCTGCCATTTGTGCCGGCGCTCCGCCAGCGGCGCACCACCCAGCCCCAGGAGGAAATGAGGAACAGCGCCCTGCAACTGCGCAACGTGCTCCGGGCCTTTAAGGTGACGGAAGCACCGGTTTTGGTTCCGTGTGGCGCCGAGACCGCGCCCGCCGGATTAACCCGGATGTTCCAGCGACTGGTCCAGCGGGTGAGCGCGAGTTTTGGGAACGGTCCGACGCTTCCACCCGTGCCGGTCTTGTTGGTGGACGACATGGTGGATTCGGGATGGACGCTGACACTGGCGGCGGTATTGTTGCAGCACCACGGCAGCGGCCCGGTCCATCCGTTTGCCCTGGCGAAAGCCTCGCCCAGAGGCAGTTGAATGAGTTACATGAGTTGTATCGGATGAAATGAACGTTAGCGATTATCTTGGTGACGATGGCCTGGTGCTGCTGGCGCTTTGTTCGGCGGTTGCCCTGCACGAAGGTGCCTCCACCCGGCGGGAATTGACAGGGTCATAATGAGAGCTAAGGTCTGTAGCGTGTTCGACCGTTGTGTAAAGTTCACTTTCCTGATCCCGCTCCTTTCCTGCTGGGTTGCGGTCATGTCCGGTCTGGCGCAGACCGACCAACAGATTTACACCGATTCCCTGCAGAACAATTGGCAGGACTGGAGTTGGAGTTGCACCGACGATTTCAACAACACGAGCGTGTTCCATTCCGGCACGAAGGCCATCAGCGTCACTCTTACAGCGGCCTATGGAGCCTTTTCTCTCCACCACTCTGGCATGGATTCCAGTCCCTACGCCAATCTTAGCTTCTGGATTAACGGCGGTCCCAGTGGGGGCCAGCAGTTGCAACTTGCTGGCCTGCTGGGCGACGTGAATGGCGGCACGGTGGCCGGCACGACGAACCTGGGAACTCTGGCGGCGAACACCTGGCGGCAGGTGACGGTGTCACTGGCTGCTTTGGGGGTCGGCAATCAACCGAATCTTACCCGGTTCTGGCTTCAGGATCAAACCGGTGGTCCGCAGCCAATCTTCTACATGGACGACATTACGCTGGTCGGCAACGGAACCCCGCCCCCTGCGGTGACGCTAACCTCGCCCACCGCCGGAGCTGTTTACACCGCCCCGGCAACCATCAACCTCGCGGCTACCGTCACCACGAACAGTCACACCATCAACAAAGTCCAGTTCTACAACGGTGCCAACCTCCTGGCCGAAGACGCGACGCCGCCGTACACCGCCACCTGGAGCGGGGTCGCGGGCGGCAGTTACAGCGTGGCAGCGCGAGTCACCTATGACGGCAGCGCGACTCGTGACTCAGCGGCGGCAAGTGTGCTGGTCGTGTCGAACGCTCCGGTCACCATCACGGTTGACGCGCAGCTCAATCGACACCCGATCAATCCCCTCATTTACGGCACCTGCTTTGCCTCCGCCAGCCAGGTTGCCGACTTGAATACGCCCTTGAACCGGTCCGGTGGCAACTCCGAAACGCGTTACAACTGGCAGACGAACGCCCACAATCACGGCGCCGATTGGTATTTTGAAAGCATCGCCGACTCGCCCGCCATTCCAGCAGCGGCTTCGGACACTTTTGTGGCTGATACTAAGAGTGCCGGCGCAGAGCCGGCGCTGACGATTCCGATGATCGGCTGGATGCCGAAACTGGGGGTCAACCGTGGCAAGTTGGCCAGTTATTCGATCGCCAAATACGGCCCGCAGACCGGCAACGATGCGTCCTGGATGCCAGATGCCGGCAACGGCATCAGCAGCACCAACAACAACACACCGATCACCTCGAACGACCCCAACGACGCCAATTTCCTCACGAATTCCACTTTCCAACAGGCATTTATCCAGCACCTGACCAACCGCTGGGGTCTGTCCACCAACGGCGGCGTGCGTTACTACATCATGGACAACGAGCACAGCATCTGGCACTCGACACACCAGGATGTCCACCCCAATGGCGCCAGCCGGGCTGAAATCCGTGACAAATTCCTCGACTACGCCTCGAAGCTCAAAGCGGTGGACCCCAACGCTATGGTCCTTGGACCCGAGGAGTTCGGCTGGTCAGGCTATTTCAACAGCGGCGCTGACCTCCAGTACGGCGGCCAGCATGGCTGGAGCTACCTCCCGGACCGCAGCACCAACGGCAACATGGATTATGTCTGCTGGCTGCTCAACGAGTTCCACAAGCACGACACCAACACCAACCAGCGCTTGCTCGATTACTTCACCCTCCACCGTTACACGGAGGACGGCACCGTAGGCGGCGCCGATGTCTCGACCTCGACCCAGCTCAAACGCAACCGCTGGACCCGGTCGTTTTGGGATACGAACTACGTTGATGAAAGCTGGATTGGCTCGCAGCCGGAAAACAAGGTGATGCTCGTCCCGCGCATGAAAAACTGGACCGCCACTTATTATCCCGGCACAAAAATCGGCATCACCGAGTATAACTGGGGCGCGGAAGATCACATCAACGGCGCGACCACTCAAGCCGATATCCTCGGCATCTTTGGCCGCGAGGCTCTGGATCTGGCCACACGCTGGACAACGCCTGACCCCGGCACGCCCACCTACAAGGCGATGAAAATGTACCGCAACTACGACGGCAGCAAATCCACCTTCGGCGACACCAGCGTCAGCGTCGCGGGGCCGAACCCGGACAACGTTGCCACGTTCGCCGCGCTGCGCTCTTCCGACGGCGCGCTGACGATCATGGTCATCAATAAACAACTGGACGCGAGCGCGCTGCCAACCATTAATCTGGCCAATTTCCTGCCCGCGGGCACAGCCCGGCTCTGGCAACTCACTTCGGCCAACGCCATCACCCGGCTCAGCGACATCCGCTTCGCCGGCAGCACCATCACCAACAGCCTGCCTCCGCAGAGCATCACGCTCTTCGTGGTGCCGGCCGCCGTTCTCGCCGGACCTGCCACCCACCCCAACCCAACTGACAACGCTGCCAACGTTGCGCTCAATGCGACGCTGGGCTGGACGGCGGGAAGCAATGCCATTTCGCACCGGGTCTATTTCGGGGTAAACTCGAATGCCGTGGCGAATGCTACTACCGACGCGCCAGAGTTCCGGGCCGTTTTGTCAGGCATAACTTATACCCCAGGCATGCTCGCTTCCAGCGGCCGGTTCTACTGGCGCGTGGATGAGATGTCGGAAATCTACGCGACCACCGGACCGGTCTGGACGTTTGCAACCACGATCGATCCGACCGCCACTTTCCCATTGGTTGGCGCCCTCGGTAGCGGCGGCGGTTTCGTGATCACTTTCCCCAGCCTGCCAGGCCGGACCTACCGGGTCGAGAGGACGGACAGCTTGAGCCCGGCATCCTGGTCAACGATTGCCGACAACGTGCCCGGCACCGGTGACGCAATCCCGATCACTGAGACCGGGATGCCGCTTCAAACGCAACGGTTCTACCGCGTGATCATCCTCCCGCCCTGAACGCGGCAGCGGGTTCGCAACGGCCCGTTCTGAGACAAGAAAGCCCACCCGACGGTACTGCTTCAGTTCAGAATGTCCGTAATTTTGATGACATGCCGCGCGGGCCAGATGGAGTATAAATTGGAGATGATGGCGTCCTTATGATCGCGATTTTTATGCGGATAGCATCCCCAGCCTGGCTGGGCTTGTTTCCTCCCGAGTGCGGCAAGCGGAGGGCAAACCCATGAGCAACCGACGTTGTTTGCTTCTGTGGTCGGTGCTGCTGGCCGCTGGGATGACCCTGGGATGCAAGAAACAAGGGTCTGCCTCGAACGCCAGCGCCGCAACCAACGGGCTGACGGCGGACCAGCCGGTCTCGGCAGAAACCGCGCCGCCTTCGCCTCGAGGCCCAGGCCCCATGCCAGCCGCTCCCCCGCCGGCGGTAATCCAGCAGCAGACCGACCCTGGCGCCACTCTGGACCAATTATCGGCGGAGCTGCGCAAATACGTCGTCCGCACCCGAAGCGTGCCTAAGAACTTCGAGGACTTTCTGGCCAAGTCCCAGGTGCAAACGCCCGCCCCGCCTGCCGGAAAGAAATATGCGATCCAGAATCAGGCGGTGGTGTTGATAAACCGTTGACCGGCCCAACGTAAAATGCACTCGGAACGCATGCGCATGAAGAAATCCCAACGGCCCCTGGCGGGTGTCGCCGCTTGCGGCTTCACATTGATCGAGCTTCTGGTGGTCATCGCGATTATTGCCATATTGGCCGCGCTGCTGCTGCCCGCGCTGGCCAGCGCCAAAGCCAGAGCGTGGAGAATTCAATGCGCTTCCCAAATGCGGCAGCTTGGAGTTGGCTTCCATGTTTTTGTCGGCGATAACGATGACCGGTTCCCGCCCGCAGGCTATGGAACTGGTGCTGGTCAACTGGCTTGGGACACTTGGATTCACCGCAACCTGGCGGGAACGGCTCCCGAAGCCGAGCTGATCACTGGCGAGGTGTCAACGAAGTATTGTCCCAAAATAGAAAAATGCCCCGGCGATCGCATTCCCACACTCGAAAACGACCCGCAGTGGGGTTGGGTCAAGTACGGAATGCGACGAACCTATGCGATGAACGGCGTAGGCCCTAACTGGGGCACGGATTATCAAGTGTCCACCGCAAACCAGAGATACCCTTTGCCGAACTTAAACCAGATCGGACGCCACGGCGTGGGGATTTACTGGATGGATGGCGGAGTGGCCCCCTCGGGCCTGCCCGACTGGGGTGCCAAGGGCTACAAAACCCCGGTAGTAACAGATCCGGCGGGAACAATCATCCTCGTCGAAGAACCCAATATCCAGAATGTGGTCGGCAACATCTGGCCTTGCATCTCCAATGGTCCCAGGGGTGCCGGAGACCTTTACCAGGTGGACCCCGCACCAGATGCCAAGAACTTCGGCAACGACCAGTACGGCATCCACGGCAAACGGTTTAATTACCTCTTCCACGACAACCACGTTCAAGCCCTCAGAATCGAGCAGACTGTGGGAACCGGAACCCTGGATGCGCCAAAGGGGATGTGGACTGTGAAGACGGGAGATTAGTTCGGCCGGGTTGAGGCTGCCGACTCTCCATTCGGCTAATCCGCTGGGGTTCTGGATGCGTGTTTAAGCGCCGATGGGCGAATGGTTGCAAGCTCTTTCGGTTCATCCGGGAAGCAGGGCAGGGCGGATTCAAGAAATCGTAGCCGCCGACGGGAGTCGGCGCTAACACTCCGATAATCGAGG
>JBAXTC010000146.1:0-12988 GCA_037130375.1 Verrucomicrobiota bacterium
CGGCGTCTTACGGATTGAGTCTGGCGGCCACCGAGGGGAACCGCGCAGGGTCGGTATGCGGAAGGAAAAGAGCTCCGGTGTACTGCTCCATGTAGGCAGGGTCCGTGTTCAGTTCCAGATAGGTCATGCGCCGCGCCAGCTCGATCTGACGCTGGCGGAAGTCCTGCGAAACGACCACCATGTAGGAGCCCATGAGCGATGAATTTCCGATATACCGGAATCGCTCGCGGGGCAGATCAGGGATCAGGCCAATGATCGTTGCGTTTTCGAGGTCGAGGTAGCGTCCAAAGCCACCCGCGATGTAGATGTGTCGCAGATCCTCAAAGCACAGTCCCACCTGGTTGAGCATCAACGCCACGGCGGAGTATATGGAAGCCTTGGTTCGGATAATGTTCTCGATGTCGATCTCGGCAATGACCAGCGGCTTGCCGGCAGCACTCTCCTCGGCTGGTGCGAGGGTGTAGGTGGCGCGCCGTCCCTCGACACGGATGGCCGGGCACGGACGAACGCGGTTGAACTTGCCCGCCGCGTCAATCCAGCCTGTAAGGAACAGGTTGGCGACCAGGTCTATCATCCCAGAACCGCAGATGCCCCGGGGGCGGACGTTTCCGACGGTCGAGTAGCGGGCCTGGCCCGTTGCGGCATCGACCCAGACTTTCTCGATTGCTCCGGTGGAAGCGCGCATTCCACATTCAATACCGCCGCCCTCGAAGGCCGGGCCAGCCGAGCAGGCGCAGGCCATCAGGAAACTGCCATTGCCCAGGACGATCTCCCCGTTGGTGCCAATGTCAATGAACAGGCTGATGTCTTCCGTCGGAGCGGCCAGGTCGGTGCAGAGAATTCCCGCCGTGATGTCGCCGCCCACGTAGCTGCCGACGCAGGGGGAAAAATGAATCCATGCCTGCGGGTTGATGTCGATCCCGATCTCCGAGTTCCGCAGGTAAGGCACTTGCAGCAGCGTGGGTGTGTAGGGCGCCAGGCGGAGGTATTCCGGGCTCAGGCCCAGCAGGAGATGAGTCATGACCGTGTTGCCGCTGATGGCCGCATTGGAGATTTCCCGAGGGGCCACCCCACGGCTGTTCGCCACCTGCCGGATTAGCCGGTTGATCGTGCCCAGCACGCGAGAGCGGAGTTCCTCGAGGCGCTCCGGGGTGCGGGCGTAGTTGATCCGCCCGATCACGTCCAGGCCGCAGGCGATCTGGTCGTTGTAATCGCTCCGCGCAACAACGATCTGGGCAACCACAAGATCAATCAACTCCACTGCAATCGTCGTGGTGCCAACATCAATGGCGATGGCAAAGTGGCGGAGGGTGGTGTCGCCGGGTTCGATGTCAATGACATGGAAACGACCCGAGTCGCGCACCAAGGTGATGGTCACCTGCCCACCCGCAGCGCGCAACGTGTCCGCCAGCTTGCGAATGCCCAGGAGAGAATACTCGACCGGCCGATGTCCCCAGTCACGCTGGATGGCGCGCGTGAGGCGATCAAGGTCGGACAGCCCGCTTTCCAATCGAGCCGCCTCAACCTGCAGCAGCCACTTCACGGCAAGGGGATCAAATTCCCATTGTCGCGGCAGCAACTCCTGCCGCACCAGGTGAGTCTCGTTCTCGGAAACGAATTGCCCGCCTTCCATTGCAGCCTGTTTCGGCACCTCCACGACCAGGTCTTCCCCGAGAATACGCGTGGCGCACGCCAGGACATACCCTTCGGCCACCGCGGCATCGGGCAAGGTGCCGAGACTGCGCGAATCCACCTCACCGGCGGTTACCCGGACCATGCACTTGCCGCAAGTGCCTTCACCGCCGCAAGGAGATTCGATGTCCACCCCGGCCTGTCTGGCCGCATCAAGCAACCTGGTTTGCGGCGGCACCTGGGTTGTCTGGCCGGAAGGATGGAATTCAACCTTGGACATGCCAGGTGTCAGATGCTTCACATGAGCCGGTTCTTCACAAAGCTTTCGAGATCGCCGGCTTCCTGGGGGCCTACCACGACCTTCCAGCCCGGCAGGTTCTCTTCCAGGTCGCCGCTGATTTGGGCAACGTAACCGGGAATCACCAACTCGCGCCGCGTCACCTGCTGTTCGAATCCGCTCTCCTTGATGAACTTGGCAATCGAGGCGCCAGACAGCTTCCCAGCCGCCCAGGCGGTGAGTACGCTCATGCCTTCGCACTCGGGCACCACGAGCCATGCGCTGATGCCGCAATTCTCCAGCTCGCCCGACACAATGAAGTAGGTGAGCGAGAAATTGGTGGTTACGAATATCGGCGAATCGGGCTTGGGCTCGCCGATGGCGTAGGCCTTCGGCTCGACCTGGATGGGCTTTTGCGGGTCGGTGTAGATGTTGAGCCGCAACGTCATGAGGGAGGCCATCTGGGCCGCATCGAACGAAGGCAACACGCAAATCCCGCCGTACTTGGTGATTTCGTTGGTCGCTTCGATGGTGTCATCCAGCAGGTTGCCGGTCTCCACGAAACGCAGGGTCGGATAACCCAGCGGTTTGAAATTGTCCTTGAGGGCTGCGCGCCGGGCGATGGAGCCGGTTTGGAATTGCTCAGCCAGTGAGCAGCTCGGAAACTGCAGGAACAGATCGCTGAACCCCTGGGCTTTGAGTTCGGCGGCCAGCGCCACCAGTTGGTCGAGGTCCGGCGCGGTCAATGCCAGCGCGTGATCATTCTCCCTGGCGACGCAGCAGAGTTCCCGGGCGGCTGCCGGTGAAGGCGCGCATAAGACGCTGCGGCTGCCCTTGACGGCGATGGCCGCGGCGGCCAGCGCGCCGGCATCCGGACTGCGCAACACCAGGGGCCGCTTGGTCCGATCCCAGGCTTTGACAGCCAGCTCGGCAAAGGCTTTGGCATCCGTGCCCTTCTGGGTAATGGCCACCAGCTCGATCCGGAGTTTCTCTCCGACTCGTTCGAGCAGGTACTCCGCAGCCATCTTGAGCGTCGTGTCAATGGATTCAGCCGCATCGGTTTCGTTGATGTTCAGCCCCAGCGCCGGCTGGTGGACAAAGGTCTTTTCGTGGCGGTAGAGGACCACCTCGCCTCCCAGCTTGAGCCGCCGCTCCGGGCCCAGTTCGACACAGCGGACAGGTGGTTCGCTGGCGGCGCCCAGCACACGCTTGGCTTCATCGGAAGCATACGGGCATTGGGCCAGCTCCGCCTTCTTGCCCGCCAGTTTCATGGCGAACGCCAGGCAGGTATTGGAACCACACTCCTTGCAGTTGGTGGCCGGCAGGAGTTTCTGAATTTGCAGACCGGTGAGAGCCATAGTCAGGGGGTTGAGGGCCGAGGGTCGAGGGTCGAGGAAGCGTCGTGAGGTGACGGTGTCAGACCAGTATCCATCAGTCGGACAATCGCGCGCTTCAAGGCGGCGACCGCCTCTGGATTGTACATGATCAAGATGTCAGCGCCGGCATAAAGCAGGCTCATGGCCGTGGTCAGCTCCCACAAAGCCGCCCGCTTGCGCAAATCGCCCCAGACCGGCATTTCCTGTTCCGACGCGCGAAGCTCCTTGATCTTGGCGCATTCCTGCCCCGGCGAGACAATCATCGGCATCGCCAGCATGGCATCGCCGCCCAGACCAGTCAGACGAATGCGCTCCATCACCGAGTAGGTATATTCGATCCCGTAGCCCATGGCTCCCGTGAGCGGGTCGATGACAATCTGCTCCCGTTTGAGGTCCATGTTCGTCAGCAGAATGTTCATCTGCTTGCTGATGTTGACATCAATCGGGCTTTGCGAAACAACACAATGCCCGTAACCCATCGCCGCGCCCGCAATGGTGCGATAGTTGTTCTGCTCGACCCAGTTGAGCAGCAGATTCTCCCCGGCGCACGCGGCAGCGACCGCCTTGAGCACTTCATTGTTCCGGTCGTAATGGTTGTGTCCGGTGACGATCAGCGGCACATCGACCGCCGCCAACACGGACTTCACGAGTTCAACCGCCTGCTCGGGCGTGCGGTTGCCTTTTTCCGGATGGGTGCCCTCCATGCGCACGCTGATCAAGTCGGCGCCATACTGCTCGACGCAGACCTTCGCCATCTCCGCCGGATGCTGAAGCAGGTCGCCATAAACCTCGCGCAAGACGCGCGGGTATTTCTCGCTGACAAGGTCAAAAACCTCCATGGCGACCAGCGGACGGTTGGGCATTTCCCCTTCCCAAAGGTGGAACGGCATGGCGGTGGCGCCGCCGATGCGGTAAGTGCGCCCGCGGGTGCCCCCTTCAGAACGCAAAGCGCCCAGCTTGACCGTGGAGATTGGGAGTTCGCAACGCTCCCGACGAGGAGTAAAGGCCGTGACAGCCTCGAACCGTTCCCGGGCGGACGGCACGCTTAGTGCAGCCTCCGGGAGAGACGCCATCCTTGCCGGCGTGCCACCCTTGTCGCCCGATATCGGCAACGCCGCCGGCGCTTCCAGTTTGGCCGGCGCTGCGGCAGACGGGACGGGCGATGTCGCGAATCCTACGGGTTTGCGGCTGAGTGCTTCCATCACGCCGCGCAGAATGTCCTCGGGAGAGGCGGCATCCAGCGCACGCTTGAATTCGGCGAGCGCCAGTTCTTTGATTTGTTCCATCAGGGCCGGGTTCACCGCGGCGGGCTGAGGCACTGCCGGGGCCACGGCAGGGCTGCCTCCGCCATTTCCACTCAGTGCTGGCCGTGGGCCATCCCCCAGCGGCTTGGTTGGTGTGCTGACCTTCACATCCGCAGCCGGTTTAGCGCCCGGCGATACAGGCTGGAGTGCGGCAGCTTGCGCGGTCGCATCCGCATGGGTGATGGAACCCAAGTCGGGCATTTTGAGCGCGGGATGCCCCACTTTCTCCATGAAAGCGCGAATTTGTTTGGGATCGGTCGCGACGGTTTCGTCCGCGATTTTGCCCAACAGGTCTGGCGCGCCCTGCTCCTGGAAACGTCGTTCGAGGTCTTTGGTCAGCAGCGTCTTGAGTTCTTTGGGCATCCAGATCAGCCGC
Organism: Verrucomicrobiota bacterium; assembly: GCA_037130375.1. GTDB lineage: Bacteria > Verrucomicrobiota > Verrucomicrobiia > Limisphaerales > UBA8199 > JAPLUA01. The sequence continues at coordinate 4,966 of JBAXTC010000146.1, forward strand.
TGGTGTCCACCATCAGAAAACAGGAACTTTCGGGATGTCAGAAAAACCTTGCCGCACCCCATGAACCCAGGGGTTTGCTGGCCGCCGCCGACACTGCCGGCCAAGGTCGAGAAGGTCATACCCACCGGGGTGTCATCGAGGAACTCACGGTTCACCACCATCACCCCGTTACACTCGGGCACGTAGGCGCAGATGGCCTCGAAGCAGCCGCAGCTCGTCATGGGATGATCCATGATGGAGTAGGCGGAGAAGCAGTCGATGGTCTTATGGCTGTTGGGATAGACGTAGTCGTTGACGCCCTTCCAAATTCCGCGCACCGGGTCCAGGCATTCGCCCTTCTGAATCGGCTTGTTGGGGCCAGTCTCGTCAATCTCGAAGGCGGCCTTGCCATCGAGCCAGTTATAGGCGCCGCACAGACCGAGTCGCTCGGGAGTAATGACGCAGACATGATTCGGCGCAAAGGACTGGCAAAGCAGGCACGAGTAAAACGTGTCCACCGACTCGTCGGTCATGGACTCCAGCCGCCGGTTGCGTTCGTCGTACGTCTTGCGCGCCACCGCAAGGCGTTTCTGGACCTCCTCCGCATCCGTGATCATCGTCACTCTGACCTTGTCCACGATGGCGGGGTAATCCGACAGCAGCTTGGCGTGCAGGATTTCGCCATAGTGGCGCAAGCGCAGGCCCTTGGCAAAACCCGCCTTGGACACGCGCGTCCAGACAATGTCCCGCTGGCCCATGTGCCAGATGCCTTCGGCGCCGTTGACCAGGTGGTGGATCTGCCGCTCGAGGATCGGCTCGAAGTCAGGCTGCATCTTCCTGCCGGCCGCCTCGACCCAGATCGCCAGCGGCAAGGCCGTGCCCGGCTGGACCGAATCAATGTCGGGACCGATTACCTCGATCTCGCCATCGTTGATCTCCTCCAGGTCGGCCATGGTGACAAACTCGAAGGCCGTGGTCTTATTGCCACCAAACTCGATATGCGCGTCCGCCTTCCGAATGCGCTCGCCCGCAAACGCCGGTCCGTAGGGCACCGGGATCGGCACCTTGGTGATCTTGACCTTGCAGCCGCGCACTTCAAGCGCCTTTTCCACCAGGCTCTCATGCGGCACGCTCGAAACGACGTGTTCGTAAGTGCATACGCCCGTCGGCAAAATCTGCGGGATGTCCGTGTCCGCAATGACGGGGAAACCGTAATTGATAGCTCCCGCCGCTGCCGCGTATTTGTCGGGCGTCACTTCGCCCAGCGCCAGCACGAAGGCAAAGATGCGGTTCTTGTTGTATTTCAGGTTGGCGGCGAAGTCGCCGGGTTTGACGCCGCCAAAGGAAAGAGCAGCGCGGTTCGCAAAGCCGAGGGCATAGATCAGGGCCGATACGTCCCGGCCAAAGGGAACCAGCCGGGTGTCCCAGCCAAGCTGAACACCTTCCTCAGCCAACTGTTGGGCGAACTGTTTGCCATTCGTGCAGCCAGCCATGAAGACATACAGGTTCTTCTCCTGCAGCTCCTTGGCAATCGTAACCGCGATCTGATTCGTCGGAGCCGCGCCGGTGATGGCGGCGAATCCGGGGGCCGAGCCATCCACAAACTCGATGCCGCGCTCGCGCATGATGGGGTCGCTGGCCGCCCCCAGCCAGATGCCATCCACGGGGTTGGGGCCCATAAGATATTTGCAGGCCTCGATCACCTCGCACGCAAATAGGGCCGCCACGCCTGCGTCAAGGGTGTTGCCAAGATAGGGCAGCCACACCTTGTCCGACGGACGGGCCGGCAACAGCTCTTTGGCCCGCTTGAGAATGCGCCGCAGGTCAGCCAGCGTCTGCATCTTCTCACCGGTGAACGAGTAAATTACCGGCAGGAAATAGGCCGTGTCCGGAAACCCGACAGCGCAGAACTCGCCTTTGGCCGACACCGCTTCATCGAGTTTGCTCTCGGCCCGCGCGACCCAGGCAATCGCACCCTCGATGGCACTGGAACAAATCAGCTTAGACATTCAGCGCCCTCCGGTCCTTCATATCGTAAAGTTTGCGTTCAGCTTTTCGGTTGATACCCAGTTTTTCTCGCTTGCGGTTGAGGATTTCCATGACTTTATCGGCGGCCTCCCTGGCATCGGGGCAGACATGGAACGAGGCGCCGAAAAGCTCCCGCGTCTCCTCGTTCAGAAAGCGCGTGACGTTTTCCGAACCGCCGGTATGGAAAGGATGTCCGAGGATAACGTCCACGCCCGAGGCGACAAAATAACAGCCAATCGCAATCGCCTTCTCGCTCATCCACTCGGGGGCAACGCCGACCGCTGGCACCTCCGAGAGGTCATCACCCAGTCCGCCTTCGAGCACAACCTCGGTGGCCGCCTCCAACAGGCGCGAATTGTCCACACAGCTTCCCATGTGCAGCACGGGCGGGATGCCGATCGCCTCGCAGACCTCGCGGAACCCCGGCCCGGCGCATTCCAACGCCGCTTCAGGCGTCAGCATGCCAGCCTTGGCGGAGGCGATGGCAGCGCAACCGGTCTTGAGCACAATGCAATCCCGCTGGATGAGTTCGCGCGTCAAGGCATTGACGTAGGAGTCGGTCTTGCTCCTTGGATTACTGCAGCCGACGATGCCCACAATGCCCTTGATGCGGCCCTGAATAATGGCGTCGTTGAGGGGACGGAACGAGGCTCGGAAAGTGCCTCCGAGCATGTACTTGATGGCGGCGACGCTGAAGCCTGCCACCAGCGGTTGCGAGGCCTTCGGGATGGCGACCTTGCGCGGATTGCGGTTCTTGAAATTGGCAATGGCGCGGCGGAGGAGCGCCCGGGCGCTGTCCATCGCATGGCCCTCGTCAAAAGGCAGGCTGGTCGAGCCTATAGTCTTGGCAATCTCGCTCGTGGATACCACCTCCGTGTGGTATGCCCGCGCGACCTCCGGCAGGCTGGGCATGCAGCACTGCACGTCGGTGATGAGCATCTCGACCGCGCCCGTGATGATCGCCAACTCCTGCTGCAGGAAGTTGCCCGCCACAGGTATGCCGTGACGGATAAGTATCTCGTTGGCGGTGCAGCAAATCCCGGCAAGGGTAAGACCCTCGGCGCCCGCAGCCTTTGCCTCAGCGACAATCTCCGGGTCGCGGGAAGCGATAGCGAGCATCTCGGACAGCGCGGGCTCATGCCCATGCACCAAAATGTTCACCGTCTTCGCGCCCAATACCCCGAGATTAGCCCGGCTCCGCACCGGCGAGGGCGTCCCGAAGAGAATATCCGAAGCGATGGATGCCACCCGCGAACCGCCCCAGCCATCTGCCAGCGAGGTCCGGAAGGCGTGCAGCAGGAGGTTGCGATAGTCATGGTCCACCCCGATATTGGTCCGGTGCAGAGACTCCACCACCATCCGATCAATCCCCGAGGGCTGGATGGCGCGGTTGCGCCACACGCCCTGACGCCGGACGGGTGCGAGCTTCAAGGTCGCAAGGGCATCCTCCTGCCGGTTGAACTCCGAGACGAAGAGATTCGCCAAATCCAGCGCCACCGCTTCCTTTGTTCGGTCGCTTTCTGAGATGCCGTAAAGGCGCGCAGAGTACCGGAGCGCCTGCTCATCTACAATACGGTAAGAACCGCCCTTGCCCTCCGCCACTTTCTTGAGCAACAGCACCAGGTGACGGCCATGGTCAGAGTGCGCCGCGGTCCCGCTCGCAACCTCGCGCACGTAGTTGCGCGCCACAATCGTATCCGCGTCCGCCCCGCACACGCCGCGCGGCGCCTTGGGCGTGATGCGGCAAGGCCCCATGTAGCACAGGCGACAGCACACGCCGTTCTTGCCGAAGGTGCATTGGTTGCGCTGGGTGTCCAACCGCCCGAAGCAGGTCTCCACGCAGTCCACCCCCGCCTTGTTCAGCATCTCGATCGACGCCGCATCACAGACCCGGTCCTCGGCCTTCCAGGTCCGAACGGGGTCTTTGGCTAAAGTTGTTGTTTGGCTCATAAGTTCTTTCGTCCCACCGTCGGCACGCCGGCATCGAACAGCAGCCGATCTATGCCGGCCACGACGGAATTGGATGCCGGCAGGGTTTGAAGGCACCCGCCATTTTCGGAAAGGCTCCTCAGGTCGTCATCATCGGCCAGGCTGGCTGCCAAAGCCGCGCCGGTTTCGGCCTGGAGCGCCAGGACGAGGGGATGCAGCGTCTCACGCCGCGAGCGGTTGATCACCAGGGCGATCTGTTTCACCTGTATCTTCATCTCGCGCGCCAGGGCAGAGAGCCGTCTCACCGTCTCCAATCCCTGCCGGGAGGGATCAGCCACCATGATCATCAGATCCAGCTCCCGCACAATCCGCCTCGATAGGTTCTCCAGGCCCGCTTCATTGTCCATCACCACGTAGGGATAATCATCGGCGATTTCCTTGAGCGCCGCCCGCAAGGCATTGTTGGCAAAACAATAGCAGCCGGGCCCTTCCGGACGCCCCATCGCGATCAGGTCGAAGTCACTGCTCTCGACCAGGCTCTGAGTGATTTTCACCCGCATCAGCTCCTGCTTGGCGACTCCGGTCGTGCCCCCCTCGCTTGCCAACACCCTCGCCTCCTCGCGGACCCCGCCAACCGTATGCTCGACCTTCACGCCCAGCGCAATGTCCAGGCAGGTGTTCGGGTCCGCGTCCACCGCCAGCACTGGCCGTCGGCCGCTGGCGATCAGCCGCCGCACCACCAGTGCCGCAACCGTGGTCTTGCCCACCCCGCCCTTCCCGGTGATGGCAATGGTGTAGGACATCAAAAACCGTGTTTCGCGCGCAGCAATTGCGAGACCGATCGCAACGTCTGAAACACCTTCTCCGCGTCCGCGACTTCCAGCGAACCAGTGCCACACGAGGGCGTGATGATCGCCTGCTCCAGAATCATTTTCTTCTCAATACCCTTGGAGGCCAGGTTGTCCGTCATCTTCTCAAAATGCGCCGCCAGCTTCTCCGGGGTTTGCTCGCGAATGGCCGGCGAGGTCGGCACAACACCCCAGGCGATGGCGCCGCCCCGTTCCAAAAGGGCTTTCATTGCCGGCGGATACATGGCGATGGTTTCCCCGAAGCCGAAGGCGTCGAAGTTTAGAATATCGACCCCGGCATCAACGAGGATGCTCCACTCGGTATTGCCACAGCAGTGGATGCCCGCCAGCCCGCCCTCAGCGTGAACCGCGTCGATTACTTCCTTGAGGTGCGCCACCACATCCTCCCGCTTCACTGACACATACGTCGAGCTGCCGAAGGCGGAGAGGATAGGCTCGTCTATGAAGCAGATGATCTGTTCGCCGTAGGGCCTGAACTTTTGAATCTGCCACCGGCATTTCATGGCCAGCCCCTTTATGATCACATCCCGGAATTCCTCGTTGTAGTAGATCGCCCGCTTGTTTTCATCCGTAATCGTCAGCGCGAAGGAGCACGGTCCGGTGGTCTGCACCTTGATGTAAGGCCGCTTCCTGCCCTCCGCCTTGAGCCGGCTCTCCAGCGCATAAATACCTTTCGAAAAACTCGGGCTGATGGCCATAGGCGAAAAGTTGCCCGCGCCGGCGGTGGCTTCTGCGGCGGCAAGGTATGCCTCGTAAAACGTGGCGAACGCTTCCGAGTAATCGTTCGACGTATCAAAGTAGATTCGTCCCTTGTCCCGCTCAAACGTCACGCAGGGCATGCCCTCGGAGTATTGCACTTCCATTTGCTCGTTAAGACCCAGCGGCGGTAGCTGCGGCCAGATGGGCGCCTCCGGAATGGCCGCCAGCACCACATCCACCGCTTTGTCGGCATCATGATGCGGCAGACTGCCAATCGCTGTCGCCAGGAACTTGGGTTTCGGATTCATATCAATTGCTGTTGTATCAGATTGTGTCTTGTTGACTCTCTCTCTCGCCGCGCCGCGTGATGGCACCCGCCCTACAAGCTGCGTCCAGGCCGCGTCCCCTCGCGCGGTGCAGCTATTTTTGCTACGTCCAGTTTCCGCAGAATGGTCTCAAAACAACCCAGCAACTCCTTGCCGGACCGATCGAGCACCGGACGCCCCTCCCGTTCAGCCGAGCGAATCTCCTCCGACCATGGGATGACGCCGACAATGTCCTGCCCGGGCAGTGCCGCGCGGATATATTGCTCGTCGGCAGGGCTGGCAACCTTGTTGGCTACAAACCGGATGTCGCGCAAGCCGATCTCAGCCCCCAACCGCGCCACGCGGTGCGCAGAATCGATTGCCCGCTGGCTCGGCTCGACCATCACCAGCAGCGTATCCACTCCCCGGGCCGTCGCGCGTCCCAGGTGTTCGATGCCGGCCTCCATGTCCATGACCAGGGCGTCCTTGCGATCGAGCACCAGGTCCGACACCAGCGCCCGAATCAACACGCTTTCCGGACAGGCGCAACCCGAACCGCCGGCTTCGATCGCGCCCAGCACCAGCAGCGTAACCCCCTTGAGATTGGTTCCATACCCCTCGGCAATGTCGGATACCTCAGGGTTGAGCTTGAACATCTGGCCATACTGTTTGACCTTTGCCCCCGTGCGTTCCTCGATCAGTTCTTTCTGCTTTGAAATAGGTATAATGCGGCCGGCCTCTTCAGCCGAAGCTCCCAACGCAGCCGCCAGGTTCCCGTCCGGATCGGCATCCACCGCCACCACCCGCCAGCCTTTCCCGGCCATCAGCGAGGACAACGCCGCCGCGAAGGTGGATTTTCCGGTGCCGCCTTTGCCTGAGATGGCCAGCTTCATCGCGTGCCTTGCATCCCGGGCGACTGGTTCTTCACCGCCGCCAGGTCTGGGTTTTCCGAAACAGATTCAAAGCATTCGGACCCGTGTTTACACCACTCAGCGCAGCCCTGATCCACTTTCGGGTTGCGGACCTCCTTGCGGCACGAGGAGCATTGACGAACAGGTTCGTCCTTCCAAAACTCGATCTCGGCGCGGCAATGTGGGCAGGCCACCGTGAAGATATCCTCCGGTTTCCAATACCGCATGTCCTGACCCGGACAACGTGACTCGGAATTCACTTTCGCAATCCGTCAACGGCCTTCCGTATGGCTTGGATGTGGGCCGGTGTGGTCCCGCAGCAGCCGCCCACGATGTTCGCTCCGGCCTCGATGACCGTCTTGATCCTCGCGGCCATTTCTTCCGGACTTTCGGGAAAAATGTCCACCCCGTTGACTGTCTTCGGCAGCCCGGCATTCGCATGGACCAATATGGGAGTCGCGCCCGCGGCGGCCCGCATCTCCTTCACAATTTCAATCATGTATTCAATGCCGTTGCCACAATTCGGGCCGACGATATGCGCGCCCGCTTTTATGGCTTCCTCGGCAGCCTTGGTCGGAGAAAGCCCCATCATGGTCCGGAACTGGCCTTTGGCGCCCCGCTGGAAGGTGAAGGTGCAAATGACCTCGCAATCCGTGTTCTCGCGGGCCGCGCGGATCGCCTGGGCAGCTTCGTCCGCCGCGCTCATGGTCTCGATGCACAGAGCCCGGGCGCCGCCTTTGGCCAGCGCCATCGCTTGTTCCTTGAACGCTGCGTAAAGATCTTCCTCCGTTACCTCCCCGGTCACCAGCATCTTCCCCGTCGGCCCAATCGACGCTATCACCCACCGGGACGGACCGGCCGCCTCGCAGGAAATCCTCGCCGCCGCCTCATTGATCTCCGCCACCCGTTCGGCCAGGCCGTAATGCTCCAGCTTGAATCGCGTGCCGCCGAAGCTGTTCGACTCGATCATGTCCGCGCCGGCATCAACATAGCTCCTGGCTACGTCCAGCACCTCTTCCCGCCTCTCGATGCACCAAAGCTCGGGACACTCGCCCACCTTGAGGCCCTTCTTTTGCAGAAACGTGCCCCACGCTCCATCGGAGACCAAAACTTTACCTGATTGAACCGCCCCGAGAATGGAATTCATTGTCATAGTCTCAAATTTGTTCTGACTTTGACCAAAGCCTAGCAATTCCTCAACCGCAGGAGAATGGACGAATCGCGGATTAACATGAAGAAATCATGGATTCCATGCCGGCGACGCCCGCCCGGCGTCCATACTCCTTTGACTGCCCTTCGGCCC
>JBAXTC010000147.1:0-12945 GCA_037130375.1 Verrucomicrobiota bacterium
TGCCACCGCCAATCCGGCTGGGGCCCGTCTCCGTCCGCCGGTGCATCCGCGCCGCAACGGCGAGGACTTTCCGGCTGTGGCAGCCAAGTTTGTCCGGTTCCGGGTTTTCAAGACCAACGTGCGTGAACCGTGCCTGGATGAGTTGGAGATTTACGGCGAGGCGCAGCCAACGCACAACCTGGCGTTGGCCAGCGCCGGCACGCGTGCGACGGCTTCGGGCACGCTTCGGGGCTACCAGATTCATCAACTGGCATGGGTGCATGACGGGCTTTACGGCAACACCCATTCCTGGATTGCCGACAGCATCAGCAACGCGTGGGTGTGCCTCGAGTTGCCTGAAGTGACGCGCATTAATCGAGTGGTCTGGAGCCGGGACCGCGAAGGCTATTTGATTGATCGCCTGGCCACGGAATATGCCATCGACGTGTCCGCCAATGGCCAAGACTGGATCCCAGTGGCCTCGGCCGCGGACCGCCGACCGCTCCCTGCAGGCGAGATTTTCGCCGGCTATGGACCTGGGTTTCGTCAGGCTTTGCTGCGCTTTGCTCCGATCAGCACCACTCTCCCGCCTGCCCGAGCCGAGCCGGCATCCGAGTACCGCCTGGACCGCTGGCAGACCGAAGACGGACTGCCTGGCAACGAAGTCACGTCCATCTTGCAGACGCGGGATAGCTACTTGTGGATTGGCACGTCGGCCGGTTTGGCCCGCTTTGACGGCGTGCGCTTCACGCGATTTGGCGAGCCGGAGGGCATTCGTAACAGTCGCGTGCTCTGTCTGTTCGAGGACCGCCTGGGCACGCTTTGGGTCGGGACCGATGGCGGGGGGATCTTTCACCTGGTCAAGGGTCGGTTCCAAGCGCTGACCTGCCGCGACGGGTTGGCCAACGACGTGGTCATGGCCCTGGCACAAGATGCCCGGGGCAGGCTTTGGATCGGCACCTATGGCGGGCTGAACTGTTGGTCCGATGGGCGCCTGCTGTCCGATGAAAACCTGCCGCCTCGCCGGGACGAGCCCTTCTCTCGTGTGCTCGATGACAAGGATGGTCTGTGGGTGGTCATCAACGGCTTCCTGCATCAGATCAAGAACCGTGAGTATATGCGAAAAAATCCGGCCGCGGAGCCTGCCAGCGAAATCGCCTTCGCCGCGCTGCGTCGTGGGCCCTCAGGCCATGTCTGGTTCGGCGGCCTAAGCGGGCGTCTCAGCACTTCCAGTGATGGCATCATGAAACTTCTGCCTCAGCCAGCCACCCTTCCGTCGGACACGATTCTCGATGTGTGCGAAACACGCAACGGGGATCTCTGGATGGGGATGGCCTCCACCGGCCTGCGTCGGTGGCGCAACGGCGAGGTGCTCTCGCTCACCGTCCAGGAGGGGCTGGCGGATAATTCTGTTCGCTGTCTGTTGGAAGACCGCGAAGGCAACCTGTGGGTGGGCACCGGCGCGGGCGGGCTGCATCGGGTCAAACCCAAGAAACTGCGTTTGGTGACAACGAGCGACGGGCTCACACATAATGTTGTCATGTCCCTGGCCGAGGACAGCGAGGGGGAAGTTTGGATCGGCTCCAACGGTGGTGGTTTAAGTGTGGGCCATGCTCGGACTGCGGCCGCAGCCGTGCCGCCGCTCGATTCCTTCGCTAAACCAAGCAGTCGGGCTGCCGGGGAGACGAACGGTCCGGCTGACGCCGCGAAAAGCCAGGCCAGGCTTGCGTCTGGGCGCGACTTGAAAATGGAATTTGCCTCAGCGGATTTGAGTTACCTGCTGGACAACGAAAGCCTGCCTTCCTTGCTGGCCACCCGCGACGGTGGGTTGTGGTTGGGCACCTGGAATAGCGGTTTGTTCCGCAAAACCGGCGCGAAGCTCGAGCAGTTTAACGTGGCCCGGCCTGACAAAGACGAACCGGTGCTGGCCCTGTGCGAGAATTCCACTGGCGGACTTTGGGTGGGCACTTACCAGGACGGGTTAAAAGCTTTCAAGAACGGGGTTTTCACATCTTGCCGTACCACGAACGGGCCGTCGGCCAATTGCATCACGTCGCTGACGGAGGATGGCGCGGGGCGGCTCTGGATCGGCACCGCGGGCGGCGGGTTGAATTGCCTCAGCAACGGTCAGTTTACCGTTTTCACGCGACAGCACGGATTGGCCGGCGATTTTGTCCGCACCCTCTACGCCGATGCTCAAGGCGTGCTGTGGATCGGAACCAGCCAGGGCTTAAGCCGAATGAAGAACGGACGGTTGACGGCCATCACCACGCGTCAAGGGCTGTGGGACGACACTATCTCGCAGATTTTGGAAGACGACCAGGGCCGGCTATGGCTCGGCTCAAACCGCGGTATCTCCCGCGTGCCCAAAGCTGAACTGGAGCGGGTGTCCGACGGAGAACTTGCCTCGTTTACGCCGGTCGTCTTTGGCAAGGCCGAGGGTTTGGAGAGCCTGGAATGCACTGGCGGGTTTTGCCCGGCGGGGTTGAAAACGCGTGACGGCCGGCTGTGGTTTTCCACAGTCAAAGGCCTGGCCATTGTGGACCCCGGGTATTTGCCTGCCGATAATCCGCCGCCGTTGGTCGTGTTGGAGCAAGTGCGAGTCAATGGACAAGGACCGGGCGCCGCGATTCCAGCGTCTCTCCTGCAACCGGTAAACACCTCCACCAATATGGAGATCGGCCCCGGCATCCGACGAGTCGAGTTCCAGTACACCGCACTGAGCTTCACCGCGCCGGAGCGAATCCGGTTTCGCTATCAGTTGGCCGGCTTTGACCCGGACTGGGTTGAAGCCGACGGACGGCGGGTCGCGGAATATTCCAAGCTGGCGCCAGGCCATTATCGTTTTCGTGTGGTCGCCTGCAACGCTGACGGTGTATGGAATGAGCAAGGCGTTACGCTGGAGGTGACATGTCTGCCAGCATTTTGGCAGACGGTTTGGTTCCGGCTCATCTGCGCCAGCGCGGTGTTGGGCGGGGTCGGCTGGGCAGTTAGAGCCTGGGCCGTTCGCCGGTTGCGGCTGCGGCTGGCCAGTCTCGAGCAGCAGCACGCGCTCGAGAAAGAGCGCACTCGTATTGCCCGAGACATTCATGATGAATTGGGCGCGATGCTCACCGAGATCTCCCTCTTGAGTGCCATTGGGCAAAAGTACGGAAGTGAACCGCAGGAGATGGAAGCTAATCTCCACCGCATTTCCGACAGCGCCCGAGAAGCCGTCCAGACCGTGGACGGGATCGTATGGGCAGTGAATCCGCGCAATGATTCGCTTGATCACTTGGCCAATTACCTGGTCCACTTCGCGGAGGATTTATTTCGTCTCACTCCGACGAGATGTCGTCTGGATATCCCTTCCTTCGTGCCTTGCCAACCGATCGGCGCCCAGCAGCGGCATCATTTCTTGCTTGCGGTCAAGGAAGCTTGCAACAACGTTGCCCGCCATTCTCACGCCACAGAGGTGTGGGTGCGCATGACCACCACTGACCGGGAGGTGAGCGTCACAATCGAGGACAACGGCCGTGGCTTTGATCCTGCGGCTGTGCCCGAAGACCACGACGGTTTGCTGAACATGCGCCACCGGATGTCCGACCTGGGCGGACAATTGGAGTTAACCAGCGAACCCGGACGGGGCACACGGGTCAGTTTCACGGTCCCCCTGAACCATCTCTAGCTATGTCGATCAGCATATCCATTGTCGAAGATGAAGCACGCATTCGCAAGCAGCTCGCCGCACTGATTGGGGATGCTGCCGGCTTTCGTTGTGCAGGTGTTTACCCATCCGGCGAAGCGGCATTGCGGGAGATTCCAAGGCAGCCGCCGGACGTTGTTCTCATGGACATCAATCTGGGCGGCATGTCCGGCGTGGAATGCACCTTTCGGCTCAAGAAACTGGTCCCCCAACTGCAAATTGTCATGCTAACCGTCTATGACGATAGCGAGCAGATATTTAAGGCGCTGGAGGTCGGCGCCAGCGGTTACCTGCTAAAACGCACCCCGCCGGATGAGATTCTAAAAGCAGTTAATGAGGTTTACCACGGCGGCGCGCCGATGTCCGGTTACGTTGCCCGGCAGGTTGTTCAGTCGTTTGCCAAGCTCAGCAGGTCGGACCAGCCGCAACTGGCTCCCCGGGAGGCCGAGGTGCTGGCGCTGGTGGCCAAGGGCTACATCAATAAAGAAATCGCCGATCGTCTCGGCATTTCCCTGGAGACAGTGCGTTCCTACCTGAAGAACATCTACGAAAAACTCCATGTCCGCTCGCGCACGGAGGCGGCCATGAAGTTTTTCAACCCGTAACGGGGCGATTCTCTTAACACCAAGACCGCGTCCGTTTGGAATCGGGTTGCATCGTCATATTGACCACGCGCCCCGCAAGTTTAGCGTTCTCAGCAATTTGCCAGTCGAACATGCCCACAAGGATGAAATCCGCGCCGCCGTTGAAGGCATAAGGGAACGCCGCACGCGGCTGGAGGGCGCCGGCGGCTAGAATCTTGAAGGCAATCCAGGGCTTCTTGACCGTCGCCATGAAGTCAATCACTGCCTGCGGGTCATTACACCAAGAGTTGTCGTGCGCGCCTTTGGCATCCTTTTCATCGGCGCGAGGGGCGCTGTAGTAGTCAAGCGAATGAAAGGTCTTCTGGTAAAAATCCACATCCAGTTTGGCTTTCTCGCACTCGACAATGATGCGCAGGTCGTGGGCCCCGACGCCAGCAATGCGCTTGAGGGACTTGATCAACTGGACGCTTTCGCCAACGCGCTCAAACTGGCCCTGGGCAAGCAGGGACTCGGCACCATCGCCGTTCATGTGGATGCCCGTGGCGCCCTCATCCGCCGCCCGCTGGATTTGGGAGTAGCCGCCGCCAGGATCGGCGTGAATCTGCGCAATCCACTTCATCTTGCCACCACTTTTCCAGTGGTTGAAGATGAAGGAATTCTCCTGCGTCACGTGGGTGTTAATGGCGGTGATCCCATGAGCCTCGGCCAATTCGATCGTCTCCCGGATCTTGACATCGCTGTTGTAGCGTCGCATGAGGGTGGAGACGTAGCCGAGGTCGCGCGAGTGGGAGTAGCCGCCAATGAGGTTTCCGCCCATGATCAGCCGGCTGATTTCCTGGCCTCCGATCTTGCCCATGGGCACCGTCTGGTGTGGCTGCGGTTGGCTGGAAGGCGATGCCAGTGGAGGTTGAGGGACCGCAGGAGCCTCAGCGCGCAGGCTGAGGGGGATAGCGGCAGACGCGACCAACGAGGTCCTTACAAAGCTACGCCGGCTTAATTGACTGGGCTTCATCATGCGTGGAGTGTAACATGCGTTCGAATGGGCAGCCTCCCCCCCGTACGGGGGGGTGCTGCTACGGGACGCGGGAAGTAAGTTGATTATCATTAATAATGTCCGTCCGACTCCAGAGCCTATGAGGAAGCCTGCACGTCTTGCCGTGAGATCAGGTTTTCGGCTGCTGGCGATGCTGGTGATTGTTGGGTTTGTTGCGTCACCGCTGCACGGTGGGCTGACGTTGTTTACAAATGCGACCACGGTCAAGCTTGCCAACGAGGTCCAGAACGTCTCCTTTGACAAGGGATTGGACGGCAAGTTTCACGTTACGACCTCAGTTTGGGACGGCTCAAGCTGGCGTTCATTCTTTGATGGGGCGCACCCTCTGATCGAAGGCTCGAAATTCAATCTGGAACCAACCACCTACGCTGTCTCCACAAACACTGACACGATGAAATCGGTGCGGTTTCAGGGATCGCATACAAACCCCACGTATTCGTTTGATATTAAGGTAGAAGTTGAGTCGGGCACTCACCTGGTTAAATTTCAAATTGCGAGTCATTTTCCGAGTGCGGTGCCACTGCCGAGTCCGCAGCCAATCGTCGGCCTGTGGATGAACCGTCCATCCGCCCAACTGGTCATGCACCAAGGCGGCCTGAGCGCAACGCGCGGGGCGTACCCGATTTCCTTCAATTTTGGTTTCCCCGCCGCCTATTTGTGGGATCAGAACCAGGAGGCGGCCATCTTTTTTGATATGACACCCGCGACGTGGATGGCTGCAAACGGCGCAGATCGATATTTGGATGTGCAAATCAAGACCTTAAGCAATGGAACACAGACCGGTTTGGGGATGTTTCCCTATCACTTGACCGGCAATACTCTGCGCGCGGGCGACATGTTGGTTAGTTTCTATCTGTATTCGGCTTGGCGACCGCAAAGTCCTGCAAAACAGTCAGACATGCTCGACAAAATGCTGGAACTCTTCCAACCCCTGCATCCGTGGACATCTGTTTTTCCAACAAATTCTCTGGATGGAGGCGGCGTCAGTTGGCGGATGATGGCGGATCGAACAATTGCTGACCTGATGGTGCAGAACGTCACTTACGGAGACCGCACGAACGAACCTTATACTGATTCTCCGCTGCTGCTGGTCTCGCTCCCTAACGAAATGATTGTTCACCCTTCTTTTGCGGTGAGCAATGCGACTGAGGCCCTTAATGCGTGGAATTGTGCGACCATCAATAATTCTCTGGCACCTTCGGTCCTCTACACGCGGCTGCACGATTCACCTCAAGCGCAACACTTCGTGCAGCTCAAGAAGGACGCTCTGCCGCGATTCTACAACTCAAACTCCAGGATGATTGCCAGCGGAACCCAGCAACCTGCCTTTACCTTCGGGCTTGAGCTTAGCTGGCAGACGCTGGTCTATTACCAGGTGATGCTGGCTGTCATGGATTCGCTGGCAAAGGAGGATTTCAATCCGGCGATCGGCGGACGTTTTCTGATGGGCCTTGAAGGGCTGATGCGGTATGCCCACCAAGTCAACTATGTTTTTTCAGTCTTCTTCAACCCGTTCACAAAACTGCCGGTGGATTGGGCGGAGAATCCTCCAGGGCTGGGGGCCATTCGTGAGCCGTGGTCGGTCGGCTCTTACAGTTTTGCGATGCTCGGTGGATATGACTTAACGAGCGACCAAAAATATCTGACGGAAGCGTGCGTTGCCATGGGTACGCTGATGACCAACATGACCTACACCGAATCCAACCGCTATTACACGGCCACCTATTCGGACCCGATGGAAATCCCTGTGATGGAGTTGATGGGCAACAGTTACGGGGCAATCGCCGCCCGCAAGCTCTATCAATTGACCGGCGACCCTGTCTATCTGGGCTACGAGCGGGATTTTCTGAATGTGTTGCTGAGGATGACGACCTGGTTCGAAGACCAAACCAACCCGGTCAGCCTTGACCTGCGCAACCTTGGGTTGTTTTATCCGTTTGTGGGAGCGCCCACCGTCACCTCGTGGGAGACAGCGGAGGCCAACTTATGCCTGGCTTGGTTGCTCAAATATGACCGCGCTAACGTTCGGGCCCCGCTGCTTGCCCGATTGAGCAATTTGAACCGGATCAATTCATTTTACTTTTACCCCGCCACATTTGCCCCCACGGTGCGCAACCTCAATCCCGGCCTGCGCCAGGATGTCGGCCAATATTTTCCCACTGAGAACATGTATATGTTGGAATTTCCGTCCGGGTCCGGCGGGTCCCCGTCCCAGACGGCGATTTACATGACGGGACTTTCACTATGGAACAGTTGGCTGTACGAGGATTTGGCAGCGGCTTCCAATCGCAACGTCCTCGTGTTAAATTTGGCCAGCCTGGAGGATTATGAAGCATCACTCCGTTCTGCGTGCCGTGAATTCCTGGTTTGCAATCCCACGGACACCACGGTGAGCACCACAATAACCAACCAGGCGCTGGATCCCGGCACCTATCAAGTCACCGTGACCGACCCTGGAGGCGCCGTGCTCTCCAACACCAATTATGCACAAAGCCAGTTGGTAGCGGGTCAACCCATCACGCTGACGCCGCAGCAAATTGTATATCTGAAGGTGCAGAATACGAATGCCTCCAACATTCTGGCCAGCATTGATGCTTATCGGTCGGCGGGCAAGCGGCTGGCCTATGCCTATCAATTGCTGCAGGTCACAGCCCGGGATCATGGCATCAGCCCAAATGTGCGGCAATTGCAAACTCTGTTTGGATCCGCGCAGCAGGCATACCAGGCAGAGGATTATGCATCCGCCTACGGTCAGGCAGATCAGATTGTCACGAATCTCCAAACCGTGCCGGCCCTGACTTTAGGCATCGCGCCCTCGACCAATCGCCTCATTGCGCCCAGCATCGCTTCTTTTAGTTCCTCCTTCGGAGCGCGTTCGCCGACGAATTTGGTTAACGGTTCCGGCCTCACGGTCGGGTCTTCGGGAATCCTGGGGGTGCCGGACTCCACGCACGGCAATGATACCGATGGGACGATGTGGTATTCGGACCCGTACCGTGTCCCCGCCGACACCAGCCCGATCGTCACCTTCAACCTGGGTGGGCTTTTCGACCTGCAGACCACGCGCATCTGGCAGTATAATCAACCGGGTAACTTCACGGTGTACGGGGCCAAGGACATTGAAGTGTCCGTCTCGGCCGACAACACGAACTTTGCCGTGCTAAAAACGATTACACTGGCAAGAGCTGGCGGAACGAACGGTGAATCCGCACAGGATTTCACCACGGCCGCCGAAGGGGTTCGGTATGTTCGCCTGCACATTCTTGAGACTTTCGGTGGTATTGCTGCATCCGGGCTTTCCGAAGTGCGGTTTGTCTCGGCCAACACGGGAGTGGGCATCACCCTGAACGGCATTCCGGGTCTGCACTACCGCGTGGAATACCGCAACTCGCTGGACCTGGCTGACCCCTGGCAATTGCTTCAGGAGATTCCGGTCTTGAGCAGTACGCCGCTCTTGGTTTATGACCCGATGCCGATCCCGTCACAACGATTCTATCGCGCCGTCCAACTCCAATGACCGCATGAATTCGCCTCTGCGGAACTACACCCGTACGGGGGATGCCACACGCCGCCCACGAACGCATACATTCACCGTAAATGTGCATGACACAAAAGCAATTCTCGCATCAATAATAATTCAATGAGCACCTCAATCAAAACACCTCGCCGGCTCGCTTGGGTTACCGGGCTGCGACCGGAAAAAGCGGCGTATTACGAACAGTTGCACGCCAACCCGATGCCGGGCGTCAACGAAATGATGAAGGCCTGCAATCTCCAAAACGTCTCCGTCCATCGAGCTGAGATCGCCGGCAAACTCTATTTGTTGCTTTACTGCGAATACACCGGCGAGGACCTCGACGCGGACATGGCGAGAATGGCCGCCGACCCGGCCACCCAGCGCTGGTGGAAAGAAACTGATCCCTGTCAGGAGCCCTTGCCGGCTGCGGCGGCCCAGGGTAAAATCTGGGCGGACACCAAGGAGGTCTATTTCCTGGCATGAACTCGCGCGAAAGAATCCTCGCCGCCGTCGAACACCGTGAACCCGACCGCGTGCCGGTGGATCTTGGCGCGACGCCCAGTTCCGGCATCTCCGCCATCGCCTATGGCAATCTGAAACGGCATCTTGGCATTACGACCGGTCACACACGCGTTTACGACGTTTCCCAACAAGTTGCCCAACCCGAGGATGTTATCCTCGACCGGTTCGGCGTGGACGTTTGGGACATCGGACGGGCGTTCAACATCGCCGACGCCTGCTGGTACGACGTGACGCTCGCCGACGGCCAGCGTGCGCAATATCCAGCCTGGTTTCATCCCGAACGCCAGTCAGACGGCTCCTACATCGCACGTTTGCCGGACGGTCTCGACATTGCCCACATGCCCGACCGCGGGACGTTTTTCGATCAGACCTTTTTTCCGTATCTCGAAGGTTATCCCGCCGATTATCGGAATTTAAGCAAGGACATTGGCAAGGTCATGTGGGCGGCTCAAACCCACAGCCCGTGGGATCACGCAAGCGAGCCGGACTTCTGGAACCAGGTTCGGGAGAAGGCGCTGGAGTTGCGCCGCACCAGCGACCGGGCGTTGATGCTGGTCATCGGCTGCAATCTGTTCGAATGGGGCACGTTTCTCCGCCGGCTCGACAATTTCCTCATGGACCTGCTCAGCGAGCCAGAGAAGGTTGAGGCGTTCGTGGAGGCGCTGATGGAGCTGCACATGGCCGGGCTGGAGAAAGCCTGCGAAGCGGTTGGCGACATCGCGGACATCATGCGGTTCGGTGATGACCTCGGCACCAACGGCGGCCCGTTCATGTCGCCCAAGACCTACCGTCGTTTCTTCAAATCGCACCATGCCAGGCTCTGCGACTACGTCCACAAGCACACGCCGATGAAAACGTTCCTGCACTCGTGTGGTTCCATTCACGCCGTGCTTCCGGATCTCATCGAGGCCGGCTTTGACATTATCAACCCGGTGCAGACCAACTGCCGTGACATGGAGCCGGAGCGATTAAAAAAGGACTTCGGCAAGGACATCTGTTTCTGGGGCGGCGGCTGCGACCCGAAGAGCGTGCTGAACCTGGGCACGCCCGCCGAGGTCAAGGAGCACGTCAAGCGCCGCTTGGATATCTTCATGTCCGGTGGCGGCTACGTGTTCAACACCGTCCACAACATCCTGCCGGAAGTGCCGCCCCAGAACATCGCCGCCATGTTCGAGGCCGTTCAGGAATTTCACCTTTAGTGACGGAACTGCTGATCTCGGCCCGCGCCATGAATGAAGCGGCATGAACGTCAGAAACGAATCACACCCGTACGGGGGATGCCGACGCATGGCCACGGACGCATAGAATCAACGCAAATGTGCACGACACCACAGCAGATCTCCGTGAACAGCGGAGTGTCCATTAAGCAAACCCCTGCTATCAGCCTCCTGGTGGTCGCAGTGTTGTTCCTTGTGATGCCTGGAGCGGCATTGGCGATTGGCGGCGGAGATGGCAATCCTGATCTAAAAACTCCGCAAGAATCGCTCAAGCGCTGGCGGTCGCTTCGCGTGGGGGCGTTCATTCACTGGACTCCTTACGTCCTGGCATCAGGTCAGCCGCCCCCGGCTGAGGGATTCGATAATCTTTACAAGAGGTTCAAGGCGGAAAAGTTTGATCCCAAGGAATGGCTTCAGCTATTAAAGGAATCCGGCTTCAAATACATGGTCTTTACGACCAAACATGGAGACTCCTGTTGCATGTGGGATACAAAGGAGACGGATTACAACGTCATGAATTCTCCAATGAAGCGTGATGTAGTTGGCGAATTGGTCGCCGAGAGCAAGAGGCAGGGTGTGGTATTCTGCCCTTATTACGCGACACACAACGATAGCCAAAACCATCCGGATTGGACCGTTGATTTGGATCCCAAGACAGGACAACCGGACTTTTCAACCAGAACAAAACCAGGCAATCCGGCCGGGTACCATCTTCCAGCCGGACAGAAGCCGGATTTCAACCGGTACATCAAACACATGGACGCACAAATGAAGGAACTGACAGAACAGTATGGTCCATTCCTGGCCTGGTGGTATGACATGAGAGCTGCTAGCTGGACTCACGATCGTGGCACACACCTGTATGCGTTTATGAGAAGCCTTCAACCCGACGTGCTCGTCAACAATCGGGTGGACACCTGCTATGACAGGGGACTGGATAATCCCACTTGGTTTGTAACCGAGAAAAAAAGCGCTGGGGATTACGTGGTATCGGAGATTTCCATACCTCGTTTCAATCGGGAGATCGCATGGGAACATTGCGCCAGCGCAGGACAACAAAGCTGGTTCTGGAAGCCCAACGACGCGTACCGCCCCCTCAGTGAATGGATAAGCGAGATGGTTAATTCCGCATGTCGGGACGGGAATTTTCTGCTCGGTATCGGGCCAATGGCCGATGGCAGATTTGAGCCGCGACTTGTGGATCAACTCAGAGAGTGGGGCGTATGGCTGGCGCATTATGGGGACAGTATTTACGGCACCCGTGGCGGGCCATTCAAGCCGAACGCCTGGTATGGCAGCACCTGCAAGGGCAACAACGTGTATGTGCATGTATTCAAAACCGACACCAACGCAACTTTGACATTACCCCCAATCGAGAAGAAGGTGCTTCGCTGCCGCCTGATGAACGGAGGTGCGATCAATGTTAAGCAGACGGACACAGGTATCACGGTGACAGTTGGCAAATATGACATCCAGCCGACCGATACCATCGTCGTTCTCGAGCTGGATGGGTCAGCCGAGAACATGGCTCCCGTAGAAGAAACGAATTTTACCGCAGGCGCGACTGTTTCCGCCTCGAACGTCCGTGAAAACAAAAAGGAATACCGTCCGGAGCTGACAGCAGACGGAAGCCCGGCCACGTACTGGACCACCGATGAAGGTGTAACAGAGGGTTGGCTCGAATACGACCTGGGCAAGCCATGCACTTTTTCCAGGGCAATTCTTGACGAAGGAGATGATGGATGGATACGACACGTCATGATTCAAGCTAAAGTCGGCGACGAGTGGAAGACCGCCTTCGAGTACCGTCACGGACATCCCGAGCTTTGGAAAACCATACCAATGGAACTCTTCTGCCCGGAGTTTAAATTTCCCCCGGTAACGGCTCAGATCGTAAGGGTTAAAATAATATCGGCCACAAAAAGTCCGGTAGTGCGTGAGTTCAAACTGTACGAAAGGTGACAAGGATAAAATCCTGATACATTCTCAAGTTGGTTTGCTTCGTCATTCATGCCGTATGCCTGCCGGGGTGCAAAACAAATCCGGATCGACTCGCGCAATATAGCCCCAAAAACCAGCTCTTCCGGAGTTTCCTGGTGATTTTTCATTGGCTCGTTTTTAAGGGGAGCCAATCCCGAAGGGATTGCATCTCTCAGCCCAGCGCCTCCGTCGAGTGAAAAGAACCTTCAACAACACCCCCCTTCCCCCCCCCCCCCCCCCCCCCCGGGGAAAGGAATATTTTCCACACCCCATATCAAGGAGTGGGTAAGCGGAAAAGAATACAAAATAAAAAAAAAAAAAAAAATATTCAATCAAATATAAAAAAACCACAACATCACACCACTGTCACGCTCCCTCCTGCGGTTCCGTAGTATTATGGTGCCCTC
>JBAXTC010000148.1:0-12897 GCA_037130375.1 Verrucomicrobiota bacterium
AGAGCGAGATCCCGGCAACATTAACTTTGCTCGTCCAGAGGACGCGGTAAAACCTGACGCCGCTGGTTTGCGGAACAGTGAGCCGTTTGATCGTGGTATCCACCAGCATGTTCACCTCGGGGGTATAAATGCCGTCGGCAGTGGCTGAGGAGTACACCTGCGGCACGGACGGGACAAACGCCAGGTAATTCATCCACATCCCATTCCTGACGCCGTTGACATGAGGGGCAGCGAGGGTCAACCGGACGGTATTGACACCGGAAAGATTGACGGTTGCCAGCTTGCCGGAGTTATCAAGCAGCGGCGCATAGCAGAAGTTGCCAAGGGTCAACGCGTTGACGCAGTTGAACATCCCCAGGTTGTTCGTCGTCGGCCCTGCGCCGATCTGGTCCAGGCTCAACGGTTGCGTCAAGCCGCAGCCATGTCGGAGATAGACGTTATAAACGCTCGATATCGAGAAGGTTCTCGTGTAGTTGAGCCATTCCTGGCCTTCCGTGCGCTCCACCCCGCACTCCACCAGCGTTCCGTCCGGCTGCGCGGCCAGGTATTTCTGACGTTGATTGTCGTAAACATAGACAAAAGCGGCAGCGCCCAAGGCCGCAGCATCCTGCATGTACCCATTCTGTGTGCCGACCGGGTCGGTGGTGCGGAAATCGTTTTCCTGAACGTGCGGGCCGGTGTCCCAATCGAAGAAATCGAAGGGGGGAATGAGGCCCGCCACGGGGTTGGCATTGACACCCGACTGACCCGCGTAGGTGTTCGGGTTTCCAACATTCACCGCCACGGTATTAGTGGTCCAACCTGAAACGGTTGGATTATCGTAATACTGGCCGCCGCTAAAATCATATTCTTCGCACTCGATGTTTTTTGCGGCCGAAGAGGCAAGGTAAGCGTCGGTGAAGGTGTCAAAGGTCCAGGCGTTGGTGGTCTTGCGGCCGTAGGAGTCCAGCAACTCGATCCGTGCGTTATACACGCAATTTGAAGCCAGGCCGGAGAAAGACACGTTGGCATTGGTGGACGGGGTCGGCCCGGTGATAATCAGGCTCGACGAGACATCGACGCCGTTTAAGACCAAATGAATCGCGCTCGTGATGATGGGGTTCGTGGTGGTCAGAGTCGTGGCGGTGAACGAGATGCCGCCGGCGGGGGAATAAAAGTTGGCGTACGATGCCGGGGTCCGGTTGACCACCTGGGGAGCCCCGGTCATGCCATGCGGCACCGCAGGCGGGGCGACTGAAGTCGGCGGGTATGTGGAAGCCACAAAATTGTCGAATGTTACGTCGCAACTCGTATCACTGACGCTGGAGCTAGTGCCCCGATAGCCCAGCCCAAACACTCCCGAGTAACCGCTGGTGGGGAAGTAGCCGCCGGCGTAGGAGTCATCACAAGTGAGGGTCAGCAGCGGGTGGGTGAGATCCTCGATAGCATACCAACTCCCCTGCCAAACATTGTTCGTGCCCGCGAAGACCATCCGGTAACTGTGGCCGGGATTGATCGTGAATTCACCCTGGGCAGCCGGTAACAGGAAACCGCCGCCTTGGAGAACCCCGTAAATCTGCGCGGTGCCGCGCGTGCCCCCCACAGCATCGCCATGCTGGTTATAATGCGTGGCAAAAATGATCCCCTCCAATTGATCTGGCACCGTAACATTACTGGCGCGGGCGATCAAGCCAATCACCGCCTCGTTCGTCTGGTCGTAGGTATTGGTATTCCACGCGACCATGTCTGCCGCAACGTAAAAGGTGCTATAGGTAGCATTTGTGCGGACGGCCGCCGCTCGAGCGGTATTTTGAGCGCCCGCCGTCCCGGAGGTCGAAGGGGTGAACCCTTGCAGACGATAAGCCTTGCCGCCAAATACATCCGGCACAAAAGTGAAGGTGGCCGGATAGTCTGCCGTCGTGCTCTTTTGCCACGCGGCATCCGACCCGTTGTCGAAGTTGTCGGTTTGCGCCCGCGCTGGGACCGCGATGGCCACTAGTACTATAATCAGCGCCGCAGTCGAGGCGAACGCCGTGGACGGGGTGTTTCGGACCAATGTGATGTGGTGGAGATCTATAGCCGAGCTCATAATGTTCTTATTGCAGTTACTGCGTTGTAAGGGATACGTAACCCTATTTGCCCGTTACGTCAAGGGGTAACTTCTCCCTTCGTATGGAAGAACGCGTGTCAAAGTCTCGTTTCGTCTCGCTCAAATATGTCCGGAACGGTTGGCCTCCAAAACGTCAAAAAGGCCGATTCTTGCGAATCGGCCTCGAATGAAATCCTCGAGAGGAGATTAAAATCTCAAACCCTGCGAGCACGGGCTCGCGCGGCATACAATCCCAGCCCAACCAGTGCCAGCGCAACGGCGGAGGGTTCCGGAATCTGGGCGATCGCCACAATTTGACCCACCCAGTTCTCGGTCCGGCCGTTCCCGCCAGTTGTCTGAAACTGGACCGGCAAGGTCATCGTAGAGTAGGTGCCGGTAATACCGGCAGAAAGGACCATTGAAACTAATGATGCCGATACGTTATTCCCGTTATTGCCGATCATAGATGAGATGTCGCCAAGCGGTATCGTCCCCCCTGCCGCCGAGCCAATGGACTCAATGGCTCCAGCCGTGAAATATAGATTCGCAGACGAAGCTAAACCGTTCTGAGCCGTACCGGTCGGCAAGTCCAAAACCAAGCCCTGATAGGAGCCGTTTACGAGGCACGCGCCGTAACCGCTGACAAGACCCGCGGCATGAACTCCATAATTGTTAATCCCATAAGGGGTGGGAGGGGAAAATCCGCCAGGACCGTAAGGGACGGGAGTTAACGGGAATGGATGAACGTTCGGCAGAAAGAACGGTGTCGAGTTAAGACCAGCCGTGATGGCGCTGCCACCGCCGAACGTGAGCTGGGTGCCGGTCGGATCGAGGTTTCCGATAATCGTGCCGGACAATGTATCAAACAATGATGAAGCACCGTTTTGACCAGAGTAGGAAAGGCCAAAAACACCACCCGACATGGTCAGATGGCTTTGAGTCGGGTCAACTATGTAGGTAAAAGTAGCAGCCTGACTGGAGGAGGCCAGGCACATCGTCGCCGCGACCGCGACGCTGCCTGCGATAAGGTTCAAAGAGGAAAATGGGTTTTTCATAGGTACGTTGATGTGGTTTAGGTTTGTGGTTTTTCTACGGTTTGATTACACTAGTTTATTACGATTCCCAATCATTTTCGGCTTTATCCTAGCAACTATTGGAATCGCGGCAACAGATTTTTGCATTTTCTTGCATTATTTTTTGATCGGAAAGTTGGCGCCCAGCACCCGCGGTGAGGCTGCCAGGCTGCTTGTGCCCGCCAGGGCCGCAACTCCGAGGCCAATCTCGGCACTGACGGCGAGGAATTGGCGTCGGTTGATGACGGAATCTGTCAACATTTCGCTTCAGAACTGTTTCACGGAGACACAGGCTAAATTAATTCGTTCTGCGGAATAGGTAGTTCATTCTGCAAGTGCCTGTCAAGGGTGACAAAAGGCATTGACAACCTTGACGAGGGAGGCATTCTGAGCACGCAACAAATCAATAGAGCCGATGCCGGTTTCGATCTGAGACGGTTTGGATCGTTACTGGTTGACCGACGGCAAGGGTTGGGGGCGGTCTCGAACTGCTGCTCGTATGAAAGAGAAATCTGTTTACGTCTTTGGAAATCAGATTGAGCTGCCGATGCTCATCCACGTCAGCCGGGTCCGCAGCCACACCGCCAGCCGGGTCACCTGGCACACGCACGAAGGGTTCGAGATGCTCTTTCTGCTTGACGGCGCCACGGCCTACGAGTTCTCGGGCCAGAAAGCGGTGGAACTCCACGGCGGACATTTTCTGGTGGTCCCGCCGGGCATGGTGCATCGCGGCCTGCATAACGTGCGCTCGCCCTCCACGATTTGCGGTTTGGCGCTCAAAGCCACCCGATCGAGCGCCTGGAAGAACACCACTTTCACGGCTTCGGACCTCCGCCGGGTGCGAACGGCGCTGGAGAGCGCCAGCCAAAAGGCGCATCCCTTCAACCCGGCGTTGCGCTGGCTGGTCCGGCGGCTGATGGAGGAAACGGGCAATTACCCAGCCAATCCCCATCGCGCCGAAGCTGCCATCGCGCTGCGCGCGCTGATCTGCTCCGTCCTGGTTGAGTCGATGCGCCAGATACTGGTTCCGCCGACGCAGCCGAAGGAATTCGTTGCCGCAGCGATTGCCTACCTCCGGCGCCGCCTGACGGAGACGGTGGGCATGTCCGACCTGGTGCGGCATGTGGGCTTCAGCCGCGCGCGCATGTTCGATATGTTCAAAGCGCAGACCGGCCTCACCCCCAACGATTACCTGCAGCGCCTGCGGGTCGAGAAAGCGCAGGAACAGCTCAGGCTGACCACCCTCTCGGTGACCGAGATCGGCCTGGCCAATGGCTTCAGCACCGGACAGTATTTCAGCACGGTCTTTGCGCGCTACACCGGCGTCTCGCCGTCGAGCTTCCGCAAAGGCGTCAAACCAAAAACTTCGCTGCAACTCCGCAACATCGCCGTCTGACTTCAACCCAGCCGGACGCATGAACAAGAGTTCTTGCCGGACCGGTCGCATTCTTAATTAATATGATTAAAATATTCTGGCGGCTGCTCGCCATCCTGTTCCTGCTTCCGGCGGGTGCCCGCTTACCCGCGGGGCAAGCGGCCGAGTGCCAACTCTTAGCTCGCAGCAACCTGGTGGCGTGGTGCATTGTGCCTTTTGACGCGAAAAAGCGCGGACCGGTCGAACGCGCCGAGATGGCGACCAGGCTCGGGTTCTCCCGAATCGCCTACGATTGGCGCGAGCAGCACGTGCCGACCTTCGAGCAGGAGATTCTGGAATACCAAAAGCGCGGGCTGGAGTTTTTCGCGTTCTGGGACACGCACGACAAGGCCTTCGAGTTGTTCGCGCAGCACGGCCTGCATCCGCAATTCTGGGTGACGGCCCCCAGCCCGGCGGCGGCGAGCCGCGACGAGCAGATTCAGAAGGCTGCGACACAGTTGCTGCCGGTCGTGGAGCGGACGCGCAAGGCAGGCTGCCGGCTGGGTCTTTACAATCATGGCGGCTGGGGCGGCGAGCCGGAAAACCTCGTGGCGGTTTGTGAATATCTTCGCCAGCATCACGATGCGCGGCACGTCGGCGTGGTTTACAATTTCCACCACGGCCACGGGCACATCGACGACTTCGCCGCGGCATTCGCGCGCATGAAACCTTACCTGCTTTGCTTGAACATCAACGGCATGGTTCACGACGGCGACAAGCAGGGGAAATTGATCCTCACGCTGGCCCAGGGAGACCAGGAACTGGCCATGCTCCGCGTGGTCGAGCAAAGCGGCTGGTGCGGGCCGATCGGGATTCTCTGCCATCGCGACGACGCAGACGCGGAGCTGGTTCTGGCAGACAACCTCGACGGCCTCGAGTGGCTCAAGAAGGAGCTGGTCAAACCGGGCGCCGGCGGGCCAAAGCCCAGGCAGCGCGCGCCGCGGTGACCGCCGGCGACAGGGCGCTTACTTCGTAAACACCGCGCGGTGGATCGGCGCCGGGTACGGAACATCCGGCCCCTTGGCAACGTACCAGAGTATCCGGTTCAACTCGTCCTCGGGCGCGCGATCAAACTCCGAGAAGTCCATGCGCCCGGACTGCTGGGCAAAAGGCGACTTCGAGGTGTTCACGGCATTCCAGTCCACCTTCGGCGTTCGCGGATCGTAGGCCGTCAGCTTCCCGCTCTTGCGAAAGCAATTGAACATCGGCGTCGCGCCAGCGTCGTATTGCGTCAGCGGCGGCAGGCCCAGAATCAGTTCCATTGTCCGAACCATGCTGGCGGTGGTGTAAAGCGTGCTGTCCACCACCCCGCGCTTGCAATACGGGCTGATTACGAGGCCCGCCGTGCGGTGCGCATCCACATGGTCGGGTCCGTTCTGCGCATCGTCTTCGATGACGAAGATCGCCATCTCTTTCCAAAACCGGCTGCGCGAGGCGGCCGCGACGATGCGGCCCAGGCCGATGTCGTTGCTGGCAACGCTGGCGTTCGGGGTGAACGCGCCGGCTCGGGTGCCGCGCGTATGGTCCTCACCCAACGACATAATAGTGAATTGCGGCAGCTCACCGGTCTTCTCGGCCGCCTTCAGGTCGGCAATCCAATGTTGCACCCGGTCCATGTCCCGCTCGCCGGTCCAACGTCCGCGGTTGATCGAGGGAACGCGCTGGGCGCCTTCGCCGTAATTCTTGTAGCTCACGCCGTGGCGCTGGCAAAGATCCCAAAGATAACCCGCCGCCGGATTCTCCATCTCCTCGTTGCCCGGCAGCCGTCCATGTCCGGAATACGACATAATCCAGGACCGCTCGTTGAAGTCGGTGGCGATGGCCGCGTCGCACCAACTGTGCCCATCCACGCTCACCTCGCCGTTGCAATACAGATTGTCGAGCAACACATACTCGCGGGCCAGCGCGTGGTGATTCGGAGCCACGTCCTCGCCGTACATCACCAAATTGGAATCGCCGTTTCCAGCGGGCCTGCCCTTGGCGTCCTTGAAGGCGCCGAAGATCTGGTCGTAGGTGCGATTCTCTTTGATAATGTAGAGCACATACTTGATTGGGCACGGCTTGCCAACCTGATCGGGAATGACGCCATCGCTCTTCAGCGGCGCGCGGTGCAACGTGTCGGGTGTGTAGGGACAATTGCGCCGAACCTGCTCCGTGTAAGCCGCCATCTGGGCCGGGTCGGGCCGGGCAATCACGGAAACCGCCCCCTGTAACGTCCGCCCGATGTGATCGAAGGCCGTTCGCTTCTGGTTTTGGCGCGGCGCAGAGCGCCGGGGCGGAACATTCGAACGGGAAATCAGCCCCTTGCCGTTGGCCACATACAACGTCTGGTTGTCCGGGCTCACGGCGACCGCCGTGGGATACCAGCCAACCGGAATGAATCCGTTCACGACCGATATCTTCGGGTCCGAAACATCCACCACCATTACGCTGTTGTTGTCGGCATTGGCGATGAAGAGCACTTTGCCGTCCGGCGACACCGCAACCGCGTCGGGCGTGCTGCCCTCGGGCGACTGTGGATAAAGCGAGGTCGAGATGATCTCGCGCGTTCCGTCCCACAAACGGCGCGCGGGGCTGGCCGGAACGGGAGCCTCCTCCAACGTGACCGTCCGCATGACATGCACCGTGTTGTCACCGGCGCACGCGACGAACAAACGACCATCCGAACCGAGCGTCATGTCGTTGGGGCGCAAGCCGACGGTGAAATCACGCACGCGGCGGTTGCTTGCGGTATCGATCAGGCTGACGCTGCGGCTGCCCCAGTTGCTCACGTAGAGATGCTTCTTGTCCGCGCCGATGATACAGGAATGCGGATACTGGCCAACGCCGATCTTTGCTTCCAGCGCGAGCGTCTCGGCGTTCAATACCCAGATTTCGTGGTTGCCTTCGTTGCAAACGTAGAGCTTTCCGGTCGTTGGCTGCACCGCGATGCCGCCCAGCATTGTGGCCAGTGCCTCTGGCGCGGGCTCGACCGGGTCGGCAGGAGTCGCCTTGCCGTCGGCGTATTTGAACACGTGAATCACACCCGAATCCCCACCTGACACAAAAATCCTGCCCCCATCCTTGCTGAAGGCGAGCCCGTTCCAAACCTTGCGCAACGGTAGGAACTGGCTGACGGTCTTGCTCGCCAGGTCGAACACCGTCAAGCCGGTGTCGTTGAAGCCGCCGCAGACGGCTACCAGCGCCTTCTGGTCAGGCGCGCCCACCATCTTCAACGCCATGTCGCTGATGGGAACCTGCTGACCCGCCGGCGTGACACCCCAGCCATTGAACAACAAGTTGCCTGTCGGCGACAGCCCGGGACGCAACCGCACGCCGGGACTCTTGACATCTTCCTGCGCACCCCGTGTCGGAAGTGACTGGGCCCCAATGGAAAAACTCGCCAATGGAAGCCAGACTCCCAAAATCAGCATGGGCCATTTCGTTCGCGCCGCGTTGTCGTTATGTCTCATAAAATCAGACCAGACGCAAAATGCGCCTTGATAGCTGGGAACTTTGGTCCTCCCGATGCAATCTCGTCAAGCTCGGCGTCACACCTTCGCGTGTCGCGCCTTGCTTCGCCTGCCCATTAACCGCTACGCTCCAAGTTCACACTATGAGCGAAGTATTTGTCATCGGCCACCGCAACCCGGATACGGACGCGATTTGTTCCGCCATCGGCTATGCAGAGTTCAAGCGGCGCACCGGGATGCCCGAGGCCGTGGCCGCGCGGTGCGGCGATACCAACGACCGCATCGATTTCGTGCTGCAAACTTTTGGCGTGCCCGCGCCGCGCTTTGTGGCTGACGTTGCGCCCAAAGTTCGCGACGTGATGCAGTCCGAAGTGGTCAGCGTGACGCCGGACAGCACCGCCGCCGAAGCGCTCGGGCTGATGGATGAACACGACATTCGCATTCTGCCGGTGCTGGATGCCACGCGAACCTGCCGAGGGCTGCTCTCGCTCTTCAAGTTGAGCAAGTTTCTCTTCCCGGCCGCGAACCGGCTGATTGACTCGCGTCGCGTGTTGTCCTCGCTGGAGAATCTCTCGCGCACACTCGCCGGCAAGCTGCTGGTCGCGCAGGAGGCGGAACGCGAGGAGGATTTGGTGCTGATGATCGGCGCGATGGGCCTCGAATCGTTCGCCGAGCGGCTCGAGACTTATACGTGCGCAAAGCTCGCTGTGGTCGTGGGCGATAGGTGGGATATTCAGAATCTTGCCATCCGGGAAGGCGTGCGGGTGCTGATTGTGACCGGCGGACTGGAAGTCGAGCCAAAGACCCTCGACGCCGCAAAGAGAAAGGGCGTGAGCTTGATTTCATCTCCACACGACACGGCCACGACGGCGGCGCTTTGCCGCGCGGCGGTGGCGGTGCGGCACATGTTGAACGAGGATTTTCTCTCGATGCGCGAAGACGCGTCGCTGACGACGGTGCGAGCCAGCGCGGCGGCGTCCGGGTTCGCCGCGTTCCCGGTCGTGGATGCAAAAGGCCGCACGGTGGGCGTGATGTCGAAGACCGACTTTCTGAAAAGTGTCCAGCGCCGGCTCATTCTTGTGGACCACAACGAGCTTTCGCAGGCGGTGCTCGGCGCGGACCAGGTCGAGATTGTCGAGATCATTGATCATCATCGAATCGGCGCTTTGACGACGCATCAGCCGATTCTTTTCCGCAATGAACCCGTCGGTTCGACCAGCACAATCGTGGCAGATTGCTTTTTCCGTGAGGCGGTCGAGATGCCGAAGGAGATCGCAGGCTTGCTGCTGGCGGGGTTGGTGGCCGACACGCTGAATCTCACCTCCCCCACCACCACGGCGCACGATTCCGAAGTGCTCGCGAAACTGGAGAGGATTGCCGACGTGAACGCCCGCGAGTTCACGGAAAAGCTGTTCGCCTCCGGTTCGTTGCTCACGCTCAAGCCGGCGCCGCAGGCGGTCACGACGGATTGTAAGGAATATATCGAGGATGGCGCGATGTTCAGCGTCGCGCAAATCGAGGAGATCGGATTTGACCAGTTTGCGAAGCGGAAGGATGAACTGCTGGCGGCCCTCACCGAATATCAGCGGCATCACGACTACCTGTTCTCGGCGCTGATGGTGACGGACGTGACGCGGCAATGCTCGATGCTGCTGGTCGCCGGCGCAAAGAAGTTTGTGGACCACATTGACTACCCGAAAATCGAGCCGGGCATCTTCGAACTGCGCGAGGTGGTGTCACGTAAGAAACAATTGCTGCCGTATCTCACCCATTGCTTGAAGCGAATGCGGGACAGGGCTGAAGCCGGGCTTTAGGGTGTGGCCGTTGGCAGCCTGTAGCACGCCGCTTCCTTGTCGTTCCGCACCAATAGATACGCGCCGGCCAGCGCAGGCGGGTTCCATGTCTTGCCCTTTAGAGCAGCAAAACGGGTCAGCTCGCGCGATCCCTCGGGATTCGGATTCAGAAGGATGACTTCGCCCGATTCGGCGCTGATCAGCAGCAAATCACCCGCAAGGATTTCCTGCCCGTGACCATAGCGTCCCTCCTTCCATTTCTGTTTGCCGTTCGAGGCATCGAGGCAAACCATGATCCCGTCGTCGAGCCCGTAGATGAAGCCGCCCCGAAAGATCAAGCCGGTAAACTTGGCTTTGAGCCGGTTGGATTTCCAAATCCGGGTGGCGTTGAGCTTTCCATCGGAATCCTTTTGAATCTTCAATAGCTCACTGCCAACCCCATAACCGCTGGAGACCAGCAGGCGGTCGTCCGGAAGAACGATTGGCGTGGAAACATGCGGATGCCCGCCCTGCCAGTGATACTTCCACAGGTTGGTTCCGGTGGCGGGATCGTGGGCCGAAACGCCGCCCGCGTTGAAGATCAGAATTTGCCGCACCCCCGCCAAGGTCGCCAGAAACGGCGAGCTATAGCCCGCACCATCGCTGCCGCCGCCCCAGACGAAATCTCCCGTCGCGGCGCGGTAGGCCACCAACGAACGGTTGTTGCTGCCCCCGGCGCTCACCACCACCAGGCCATCCACCACCAGCGGCGAGCTGCTCATGCCCCACTCGACAATCTTGGTCTGATTATCCTGCACGATGTCTTTGGACCAAATCAGCTTTCCGGTTTCCAGGTCCAGGCAGTTCAGGATGCCGCTCGAGCCCAGCGCATAAACCCGGCTCCCGGCTACGGTGGGAGTGGCCCGCGGACCTTCGCCGGCAAGCGTCGATTGGAAATGCGCCGGGTAAGCATGGGACCAAAGCGGCGCGCCAGAAAGCACATCGTAACAATTCACCGTTTCGTCTTCGCCGCGCTGTTCCTGGGTGATAGCCCGGCTGCCCGCAACGGCGAAACCCGACCATCCCGGCCCCACCGGCTGAAGCCAAAGACGCTGCGGCGGTTGCGCTTTCCAGTCGCGCGCCAAGTGTGCCTGCCCCACCGTGCCGTTTCGATTTGGCCCCAAAAACTGGGGGTAATCATCGTTGGTCAATGCATTCAGTTGCAGTTGCGCCGGGATATGGCTCGAATCGGGCTTGGTGTGGTCACCGGGGGAAGCCCAGGCGGAGTGACCCCACCGCCACTGCAAAATCGGCACCAGGTCGCCGGTCACACCGTGAATCCGAAACAGGGCCGTTACGAGCAGAATCAGCCCAACCACCCCGCCAAACACTCCAACCCGAAGCTTCCAGCGCATTCTCGAAAGCAGAAGACACCAAAGCAGCAGCAAGAGCAAGGTGACGAGAACGACCCCTGCCATCGCCAGGTTCTGGTCCTGCCGCTGTCGCCCGTGGGTTCGCCAAGCCCAAACGACCCCGCCTGCCGCCGCCAGCAGAATTACCGGAACCGGCCACCAACGAATGGCGACTTTGTCTTTCAAACTGAGGCTGCTGTTCATGTCCGTTTGTTGTTTGCGTAACCCACGTGCGGCACACACCGCTCAAGATCGCCCCCCACAGGTTGCTTCATGCTTTTGGGATTGAACAGGAGGAAACGGAGATAACGGAGATCCCGACCTGACCACCTTCACCACCCTGGACTGCGAGGATTTCCGTGCAGCGCGGTGAAACCGGGCTCATCAATCCGACAACGTGGTGCTGGGACTCTTCATTCGCCTCTTTTGTTTATGGATACGTCGGCTTTTCCATCCTCCATCGACCTGAAAACTACCCGGCTCATTTGACATTCTGCAAACTTGGGCGAACTTGAGTTGGCTGACATGGACGCAGGTAGTTGACGGAAGTTAGTTGCAGATGTTCATGTCAGCCGTTTTGTTTGATTTCCCACCGCATGGCCGCCCTGTCCTACCCCAGAATAATCTCCTTTTTTGCTGCAATGGCCCCAACTTCGGCGCACCATCACACGACTTTTCGCCATGGGCGGCACTTGCACAAACTTGCTGGTCGGCAAGGTGTCCCTTTCGGGGCACCTGCTCTGCCACGTCAACCTCACACTCCCCATGCCCACCGCTCATGTTTGAACAAGCCTTCAGAAACATCGACGATATCCTCCGCAAAGAGGCCGGCTGCACCACCGAACTGGACTATACCGAACAAACTTCCTGGCTCCTCTTCCTGAAATACCTCGATGGGCTCGATCAGGACCGCGCCGATGAAGCCGCCCTAGACGCCCTGAAGAAGTCGCTCCTGCACCAAGCCTTCACTGGTCAACTCTAGGAACACCCCATGAGCAAAGAAA
Source organism: Verrucomicrobiota bacterium (assembly GCA_037130375.1). Lineage (GTDB taxonomy): Bacteria > Verrucomicrobiota > Verrucomicrobiia > Limisphaerales > UBA8199 > JAPLUA01. The sequence goes on from JBAXTC010000148.1 coordinate 12,196, forward strand.
AGAAACTCCAAATCCGCAACAGCACTGCCGAGTTCCTGGTCTTCACCCGTCAGGCGGGTGAGGACGGCATCGAGGTCCGCGTGGCAGAGGAAACCGTCTGGTTGACGCAGAAGTTGATCAGCGTGCTCTTTGACAAGGGCCGGAGCACCATCACCGAGCACCTAAAGAACATCTTCGAGACCGGAGAACTCGATCCAAAAGCAGCATGTCGGGATTTCCGACATACTGCCGAAGACGGCAAGGCTTACACGACGTGCTTCTACAACCTCGACGCCATCATCGCCGTCGGTTTCCGCGTGAACTCGGCCCGGGCCACGCAGTTCCGGCAATGGGCCACGGGGGTGCTGCGGGATTACGCCATTCGCGGCTACGTGCTGGACAAGGAACGGCTCAAGAACGGGTCGTTCTTCAACCAGGCCTATTTCGAGAACCTGTCCACGGCGATGCAGGATTGGGCGGGCAAGCTGAACGCCTTTCTCCAGTTCAACGAACGGGACATCCTCGATCATCCAGGCAAGGTGAGCCAGGCAGTGGCGAAAGCCTTCGCCGAAAGCGAGTTTGAGAAATACCGGGTCGTGCAGGATCGCTTGTTCGAGTCGGACTTCGACCGGCACATCAAGCGAGCCCTGGAGGGCGGCAAGGAGCAACCATGAACGAAGCCGAGACCCGCGCCGAGCACATTGACCCCGCCCTTAAAGCAGC
>JBAXTC010000149.1:0-12813 GCA_037130375.1 Verrucomicrobiota bacterium
GCGCCGACTGCCGTCGGCGGCTACGATTTTGCAGGTTCTTGAATCCGCCCTGCCGCAAAGAACACCCGGGCTTTCCACTCGACGGGCTGCGGCTCCGTGTTACAGTGTCCGAGGTATGTCAACCGAAGCTCCTGCGGCACCGCAGAAAATCAACCTCCGGCGGCCCGATGTTATGTCGGCTGTCCAGGCCCAGGTCCTCTCGCATTATCGCAGCAACCTGGTGGAGCGCATTCGCGCCAGCGGCCATCTGCTGTCCGCCGGCGACCTCACGATCAAGTTGGCCAAGGAATTCGGCTTCTGCTACGGCGTCGAGCGCGCCATCGACTTGGCCTACGCCGCCCGCAAAGTCTTTCCGGGTCAGCCCATCTACATCCTGGGCGAAATCATTCATAACCCGGAAGTGAACGACCAAATCCGCGCCATGGGCATCAAATTCCTTTCCGGCAAGGAAAAGAACGCGGACATCGAGGACTTGAAGAAAGACGACATCGTCATTATTCCCGCGTTCGGGATGGAAGTTTCCACGCGAACGATGCTCGAAGCCAAAGGCTGCCGGTTCGTCGATACGACGTGCGGCGACGTGATGAGTGTTTGGAAGCGCGTGCGGCAGTATTCCAAGGACAAAGTCACCAGCATTATCCACGGCAAAGCCTGGCACGAAGAGACCAAAGCCACCAGCTCGCAGGCAATGGCCAACGGCGGTGGTCATTATCTCGTCGTGTTTACACTGGCCGAAACCGATTACGTCTGCCATTACATCCGCCACGGTGGCGACAAAGCGGAGTTCCTCGAGAAGTTCAAGGGCGCATACTCCGACGGCTTTGATCCTGCCGTTCATCTGCAAGCCATCGGCGTCGCCAACCAAACCACCATGCTGCGCGGCGAGACCGAGGAAGTGCAGCGGCGCCTCCGCCGCGCAATGATGGAAAAGTTTGGTGAGAGCCATATCGACCAGCATTTCCGATTCTTTGACACCATTTGCGGCGCTACCCAGGACCGGCAAGATGCGCTGGAAAAGCTTCTTCAGCATCCTCTTGATTTGCTGCTGGTGATTGGCGGATATAATTCCTCCAATACGTCTCACCTGGCGGAAATGGGCGAGGCGCGGCTGCCAACTTATTTCATCAAAAACGCCGCCAAAATGCGCTCGGGCGATTTGATCCTCCATTACGACCAACACAAGCATGAGGAAATCGAGACGCGCAACTGGCTGCCTTCCGGCAAAACCACCGTCGGCATCACCGCCGGCGCGTCCTGCCCGAACAATTTGATCGAAGACGCCATCCGCCGCTTGTTTGAACTGCGCGGGATTTCGGTCCAAAAACTGTTGGAAACGTAAGACCCTGCTGTTCGATCTCCGGATTCGGGGATTCCCCAATAAAGCATGCCGCGCACGCGACAGGAACTGGAAGCGCTCGAGAGGCATAGCCTCGCCCCTTACGCACAATTCAGCGACGCCACCCGCGGCCGCAAACACCCTGAGCCTCCGCCCGAATGGCGCACGGAGTACCAGCGGGATCGGGACCGCGTCATCCACTGTCGCTCTTTCCGACGTCTCGAGTATAAGACGCAGGTTTTTCTCAGCGGGGCGGGCGATCACTTTCGGACGCGGCTCACGCACACGATTGAAGTGGCGGCCGTTTCCCGCAACATCACCCGCGCGCTGAGGTTGAATGAAGACCTCGCCGAGACCATCGCTCTGGCGCACGACCTCGGGCATTCACCGTTCGGTCACCGGGGCGAGACGGTGCTCAACCGCCTGATGACGGAGCACGGCGGGTTTGAGCATAACCGGCACAGCCTCCGCATCGTTGAAGAGCTTGAACAGAAGTATCCGCGGTTTTCCGGCTTGAATCTTACGTGGGAGGTTCGCGAGGGTTTAGTCAAACACTACACCGCGCGCGATCACCCCAGCAAACGCCAGGGTTTCAATGCCAAATCATCCTCCCTCGAAGCCCAGGTGGCCAACCTCGCTGACGAGATTACGTACTACAGCCACGATCTCGACGACGGGTTGGACTCCGGTCTGCTTTCCGAGAAGCAACTTAACCGTGCAGTGCGCCTTTGGCGTCAGGCTGCCCGCGCCGTCGAGCGCGAATACGGTTCCTTGCCCGACGAGTGCCGGCGCTATTTTATCATCCGTTGCATCATCGACCTGCAGGTCAAGGATGTTGTACTTACGACCGAGAAATTCATTGGCCGGGCGGGCGTCTCCAGCGCGGATGAAGTGCGGCTTCAGCCCAAGTCGCTCGTTCAATACAGCCCCAAACGCCGCGAATTGAACCTCGAACTGCGCCAGTTCCTTTACAAGAATCTTTATTACAACCCCGCCGTCAACGAGCCGCACCTGCGGTCCCGGCGGATTCTGGAGGAACTCTTCAGGCACTACCTCGATCACCACGGCGAGATCGGCGGTCAGGCCCGAAAGCGAGCCCGGCGCGATGGCTGGCCCCGGGCTATTTGTGATTACCTGGCGGGCATGACGGACCGCTACGCCATGCTCGAGCATGAGCGCCTGTGCGAAGATAAAGCGTAAGCAGTGGCAGGCCCCGGTAATCGCGTCTGTCGATTACTGCTTTTCTTTTGGCACGACAATCAGCTTGCCGTCGTTCACCTGGATTTCCTGCAGGCCCTGCAACACGGCTGACACATCGGGTTGGTTGGTCAGACTCGCCGCGAAGTTCTGATTGCGGAGTCCCTGCATGTAAATGTCCGGCACTGGCTTCCCCTTGACCACAATCGTCTGCGGGGCGAGGAAGAGGACTCCGTTTTGCAACGATAGGTTGAAGGTTCCACTGCCGTTGAGGTATCGGCCCTTGAGTAGTTTCCAACCGAACTCCTGCAACGGGAGGCTTAGCTCTCCCTTCACGCGGTCGCCATCGAAGCTGACGTAAAACTTGCCTTTCAATAACTTCTGGTCCGGGCTGCTGGCAATCAGCGCGTTGATTTCGTCAGCGCTCATAACCAGCGGAGCGGTGGGACGTCTTGCGCGGACAGCTTCCGCGAATTCCTTCCAGCGCTGCTTCAATTTGTCCAAGTCCGCTTGCGACATCTGCACGCTTGGCAGTGACATCGGCTGGCTATCCGTGTAATTATTGACCAGCCCGCTGAGCGCTTTCTTCGCATAGTAAATTGTGACCAGCCCGCCGACTGCAATGAGCAACAGCATGACCAGCCCGGTAATGCACCCGTAGAAAAAGCAACCGTGGCGAGGTTTCGGAGGCTGATCTGTCATGCACGCTCTCCTTCCGGACTATTTCGAGCCTTTGTATTCATTCGACCCTTTGTAGAGACGAAGCTTGGGCCGAATCGGCGGCGGCAAGGGAATTCTTGGTGGCGTCGCAGGCTTCGCTGCGGGCGCGCTTGGCGGCGGATGGGTTGCCGGTGGCGGGATATTCCCTGAAAGCCAATCTCGCGCTTTGGTGACGGTCTCACCGATCTTGCCTTCCGGAAACTTCATTTCGCCGATATCGAAATCGCCCAGCGGCTTCATGGCATCCATCGTGCGGCCCGTGGATTTCGTCATCTCCTCCATCCGAGAGCCCATCGTCTCGATCGTTTGATAGCCGTTGACAAGCCATTCAACCCTGCCTGTCTGAGTATCGACCAGCAGGCCATGCACGGGAGTTCTCGGGCCAATCAGCGGACTATGGCGCACGATGTCTGCCGCCTTGATCACATTTGCCCGCTCGCTGCAAAAGGTGCCGAAGAAATCGTTCACATTCGCAGGCAACTGATGCCGCTCGACACCCAGGGCGCTCAGTCGCTCGATCAATTCCATTGTCGTGGTCTTGCCCACCTGGCAATCGGTATGCCCGATAATGGCGATTTCCTTCCCGCCTTTAATCGCGCAGGCCATGGCGAGCGACCGCATGGTGCTGCTGACCGGGCCGGTGACGATATTTCCCGCGTTGCGCAGCCAGATGAATTGCTCCTTCGGAACCCCGAGAACCTCAGGCAGCAGCGGGTTCAAACGCACATCGATGCACGTCAACGCCACCACCGGAAGTTCGCTCTCAAACTCCGTCGGATGCAATCCCGCGTGCTGGTCTCCCGCCAGCGCGCGGTGATTGGCATCTATGATGGCTTCAAAGAGGCGCATGGGCTCATTTCATTTCTTGCCTTCTTCCGTGACTGTCCCCATCGCCTTCTTTAGCCCGGGAACCTGTTCGAGCAACTTCTCGAATTTGATGCCTGTGAGGCTCTCGATAACCGGCGGGAGCTGGGCGATGATTTGCGTCACATCTCCCGTCAATTTGCTGGCACCGCCGCCCACGCCACCGCCCGAATTGATAATCACCATCTTGTCCATCTTCGAGAGCGGCTCGCTGATCTTTCCAGCCACGTCGGGCAGCACGCGGATGATCATTTCGACCACCGCCGCCTCGTTGTACTGCTTGAAAGACTCGGCCTTCAGTCGCATCGCTTCGGCGGTCGCCTTGCCCTGTGCCTCGATCACCGCCGCCTCAGCGAGACCGCGCGCCTTGTTCGCATCTCCCTCGGCGATACCGGTGGCCTTGACTACGTCCGCATTCGCAAAACCGGTTGCTTTAGTCGCCGACGCTGCCCCTGCGGCTTCGGCTTCCAATTGGAACTTGCGGGCGTTGGCCAGCGTCTCGACTTTGTAACGCTCGGCGTCGGCGGGCTTCTGCACGTTTGCTTCCAATTCCCTTTGCTTGCGCATGATTTCCTGCTGTTGCAGCTCGATCTGCTTCTGCTTCTCGATAATCTGCACCTGCACTTCCTCGGCTTTCACGAGCTGACCAGTCTTGTACTTCTGCAAATCGTAGGCAAGGTCGGCCTCTGCCTTCTTCTGGTTTACCGCGGCTTGGTATTGCGCGACGTTCGATTGATAGTCTCTCTGCGCCTCGGCAATTTTGGAGTCGGCAGCGAACTTGGCTTCCTGCCCGGCCTGTTGGGCCTGAGAGGACTTGATCATCGCATCCCGGTCCGCTTCCGCCTGGGCGATTTGCGCGTCGCGTTTCACCTGCGCAATGCGCGGCTTGCCCAGCGCATCGAGGTAGCCCTGGCTGTCTTTGATGTCACGGATGGTGAAACTGACAATGGCCAAACCCATGTTGGCCATGTCGCCGGCAGCCACTTCCTGAACTTTGGAAGCGAATGCGTCGCGGTTCTGGTAAATGTCTTCCACCGTCATGGTGCCGAGGATGGCCCGCAAATGGCCTTCCAGAGTCTGCATCGCGATGTTCTTGATCTCCTCGGTGGCCTTGCTGAGGAACTGCTCAGCTGCAGTCGAGATCGAGATGTCGTCACCTTTCACCTTGATCTGGGCCACGCCGTCCACCCGCACCGGCACACCTTTGCTGGTATAGACATCCTGCTCCTGCTGCACGTCGATGGTGAGCAATTCCAACGAGAGCCGGTCCACCTTCTCGATCACCGGGAGGACGAATGTGCCGCCGCCTTTCACCACCCGGAAACCGCGCAACTGCTGCGTGCCGTCCGGGTCGATATATAGATGCTTGCGGCCGGAAACAATCAACACCTCGTTTGGGCCGACCTTTATGTACCGGCTGGCCCAGATCATCAGGAAGATGAAAACAACGACGACGATGCCGACGACAGCCAGTGCGGCGTATTGCCAATTGCCGGGAAGCGCTTGTGCGAAGAGAATGCTATGGTTCATAATTTATCATGGTTTGTTAAGACTATTTCATTTAAGCAAGATCAAATGGGTGCGACATAAAACTGCGAACCGACGATGCGGACAATCTTTACGGTTGCGCCGTTGTTCACCGGAGCGCCGCGCTCATCGCGCGCCGGCGCGCTGTAGCGCGTGCCGCCTTGCACGTAGGCGATTTCCCCGACCCCGCTGGCTGGGATGGGAGTAATCACGGTCGCCGCCATCCCCAACAGTGAGCCGACGTGGGATTCGCTGGAACTTTGTGTATTGTGGAAGACAAACCCGAACAAGGAAACCACCCCTGCCGCGATCATGAGAGCGCCGACCACCGACAGTGGCGCGCTCAACCAGGGGCTTTTGGTCGCCTCGATGTGCGAGAAAATCAACCCACAAGCGCCGAATGCGGTGATGAAGGCCGAGATTGTTGTCGGGCTGAACGGCGACAGACCCGGCATGCCGGTGTCCTGGAATCCCGCTTCCGCATGGCCGCCCGTCCCCACATCGACGTGTGAAGCATCGTGCCCGCCAAACAGGTGACCGAGGAACGCGCTGACGACGGCGAACAGGATTCCGACTCCGAAGCAGATGGCATAAACTAAAACATCCATAGGCCCTCACTCATTTGATGGCGCTACTATAACCCCAAGCAGGGCATCAAGCAAGTGCGAAAACGCCTCGGGAAAGTCATCCACGCGATTTCCGCGACGCTATGCCTGGTGAAAAGCCTTGCCCAGAGCCTTGGGGGCCCGCGACCGGCCAACGAATCCGGCGAGGACCAGGATGGTGACCAAGAAGGGCAGAATCTGGATAAATTGCACGGGAATCGGCTCTTTGCCCCAAAGCGCAACGCCTTGCAGCCGAATCTGCACCGCCTCGGCAAAGCCAAACAGCAGGCAGGCAATGGCCGTCGGTAGCGGTCGCCACTTTCCGAAGATGAGCGCCGCCAGCGCCATGAAGCCGCGGCCCGCCGTCATGTTTCGGGAAAATGCAGATGAGAGGAACACCGAGAGAGACGCGCCGCCCATTCCGGCCAGCGCCCCGCTTACCAGCACCGCAGCCCACCGGACCCGATTGACGCGAATGCCCGCCGCCTCGAGCGCCTCGGGATTCTCGCCGGCAAAGCTTATCCAAAGGCCGCCCCGCGTGTATTTCATCCACAGCCAGCAGATCACGACCAGCCCCCAACTCAGATAGAGCGGCGCCGACTGGAACCGTTCATCGATGGGAATGGCCGGTGTCTGGCCGGTCACGTCATAGCGGATTTTGCACAGAAAAGGCGTCAGCCCCATCGCCAACATGTTGATCGCCGTGCCCGCAACGATTTGGTTGGCGCGAAACTGTATAACAAAAACCCCATAAACTGCCGCCAGCAACACCCCCGCTCCCATCCCCCAGGCTGACCCCAGCCAGGGGGAGTGCGTGACCAGCGTCCCCACCGCTGCGCCGAACGCCCCGATCAACATCATCCCTTCCAGCGCAATGTTGATGACCCCCGACCGTTCGCTAAACATCCCGCCCAGCGCCGCAAAGATCAGCGGCGTTGAAACCCTCAGTGTCGATTCCAGAAGTTGCCGTATCATCGCCACGCTCCTCTATCGCCAGCCCTGCCACGAATGAACGCCATGTAATTCATATAGCTCACTTAACGCTCCAACGCTCCAACGCTCTGTCTCCGCCTTCCCAGCCACGTCCAAATCCCGTCGGCGGACACCGACAAGATAATCAACGACTGCATCACCAAAGATACCTCGCGCGTCACGTGCTCGGTCTCTAAATCCAGGTCAGCCGTTCCTTTGTGCAGCGCGCCAAAGAGCAGGGCGGCGGCCACAACGCCCGCCGGTTGGTTCCGGCCCAGGAGGGCCACAGCAATGCCCATGAAGCCGTATTCTGGAGAAAACCCAACGCGAAACTTCCCCGCGTTCCCCAAAACCTCGCCCACACCCACCAACCCAGCCAATCCCCCGGCCAACGCCATCGCAATGATCCTGATCTTGCCTGGATCGATCCCGGCGGTGCGCGCAGCCGATTCACTTTGTCCCACCGCCCGAATCTCGAAACCCAGCACCGTGCGCCACATCAGAATCCAGACCGCAATTGCCGTCAGGATCGCCAGCGGCAGGGCGGCGCTGACAGGTGCGCCACCAAACATCCCAAACTGCGGAATAAGAAAGCCCGCCCCGATTGGGCGCGTCTCCGGATTCTGCGACTCGGGATTCTTGAGGACGTAGAGCGCCACATAGCTCGCCAGACCGGCCGCGATGAAATTGAGCATGATGGTGCTGATGACTTCGTGGCTGCCGCGCCGGGCGCGGAGCCAGCCCGGGATCGCCCCCCAAAGGGTTCCGGCGAGCATCGCGGCCATGACGGCCAGCACGGGGGCCAGAGGTGACCACAAGCCGGGCCACACCGCGCCGATCGTCGCCGCTCCGAGCGCGCCGAGTGTTAGTTGTCCCTCCGCACCGATATTAAACAGGCCGGCCTGAAATGCGACCGCCACCGACAGCCCGGTGAAAACGAGCGGGGTTGAATAGAACAATGTCATTCCCACATCGTAGCTCGAGCCGAATGCGCCCTTGCCCAGGATTTTGAGAACGTTCCACGGGTTTTCCCCCGCCACCCAAGTGACCGCCAGTCCTGCGGCCAGGCCGAGAATGACGGCTAAAATAGGTTGTGCAACACGCCTCATCGATGCAAGTCACGCCCCTCCCATTTTCAGCCCCAGCTCGCGCTCGGTCACCTGGCCACGCGAGAAATCGGCCACTATTCGTCCTTCAAACATCACGAGGATGCGGTCCGACAGGGCCAGAATTTCATCCAGCTCGGCAGAGATCAACAACACCCCGGCCCCTTCATCTCGCGCCCGCACAATGCGGCTGTGAATGAACTCAATCGCCCCCACATCCACCCCGCGCGTCGGCTGCGCAGCGATCAACACCCGCGGCTGGCGCTGAAACTCGCGCGCCACAATCAGCTTTTGCTGGTTCCCACCGGAAAGCCTGCCGGCGGGCAGAGCCAGCTCCGGCGGGCGCACGTCGTATTCTCTGAGCGCGAGTGTTGCGGCCTTGGCCAGCTTCTTCGCATCGAGCAACCCCCAGCGGTCAAACGCATGGCCTCGATGCAGGCCGAGCAGGAAGTTCTCGCTGACAGGCCGGTCCAGCAACAGGCCCTCACGCAAGCGATCTTCCGGGATGACCGCCACGCCCAGCTCGCGAATCTTCCGTGCCGCCAAGCCCGTCACATCCTGCCCCAACAGCCTGACCGTTCCTGAAGTCCGGCAGCGGGAATCGCGCGGATGCAGAATCGCTCGCAGCAGCTCGGACTGGCCATTGCCCTCGACGCCGGCAATCCCCACGATCTCACCCAGCTTCACCGAGATGTTGACATCCATCAGCCGGTGACGGCTTCCGCCTGCCCCAGTCAGACTCAGTCTTGCCACCTCAATCGCCGGCTCCGCGCTCGGGCGCGCTGGCCGCACCTGGATTCCCAAAACCACCTTTCGCCCGACCATCAGATTGGCGAGTTCTTGCGGACTGGTTTGGGAAGTCTCCACCTCGCCGGTCACTTTCCCTGCGCGAAACACCGTGACGCGGTCCGTGAACGACATCACGTCTTTGAGCTTGTGGGTGACCAGCAGAATCGTCTTTCCCTCAGCGCGCAGCTTCTTCAGGTTCTCGAACAGCCCGTTCGTCTCTTGCGGAGTCAGCACCGCCGTCGGCTCATCCAGGATCAAGATGCTCGCATCCCGATAAAGCAGTTTCAGAATTGCAATCCGCTGCTGAACGCCCACGGGGAGTTCCTCGACTGGTCGGTCCCAATCCACCGGCAAACCGTACTGGCTGGCCAGGGCCGACAAGCGGGCGCGCGCCGTTTGGCGGTCAATCATTCCCCGCCGGATTGGCTCGGCACCCAGCAAGATGTTATCCAGCGCCGAGTATGGGTCCGCCAACATGAAGTGCTGGTGTACCATCCCAATGCCCATGGCAATCGCATCCGCAGGCGAAGCCCAGACGCATTTCCTGCCCCCGATCAAGATGCCCCCAGCGTCCGGCCGCAACATGCCGTAAAGCAGTTTCATTGCGGTGGATTTCCCCGCTCCATTCTCCCCGATCACACCATGAATCGTCCCGGCTTCCACGCGCAGATTCACCCCCGCGTTGGCCGCCACGTTGCCGAACTGCTTGCTCAGTTCGCGCAATTCAACGGCGGGGTTGGCGCAGGCGGTCATTTCTGGCCAGTCTCCAAAGTTGGTTGCATACAGTCAACGCTGTTGGTGGATCAACAATGCGCCGCTCTCGTCGCGCAGAAGCATGCCAAGCCAGAGTTGACGGGCGCTGTTCATGCGGTTACGGTAGTAAGGAGCCTCAGGGCGGAGACCGACAGAGGTTTGAGTGTGGTAATCAGTGATCGGTGGTCAGCGATCACGCGAGGTGAACGGAAAAAGTTCGGGATAACTTGACTGTCATCCCCTCGCTCCGAAGTTGGTCAGTGCTATCGTCCCTATGAATCCCTTTTTATACTCTCAAGCTGGCGGCAGGTCTTCGGTGCTGGCCCGCCTTCTGGCGCGGCCCGCCCCGATCGTCTTTGTGTTCTGTCTTCTGCTGGGCCTCGCCGCCGTGGCGTGGCGCGCCAAGGTGCGGGCCAATACCGTCCGCGCTTCCGCCAGCGCCGAGGCCTTGGCGCGAAGTGCCGCAGTGGAGCTGCAGTTCAGCCATGCCATCGCAGCGGCGGAGGTGTTGGGCGCGCTGGCGAGGCAGAGCGGTGGCGCCTTTGCTGACTTTCAAAAGGTTGCCGCGGCGTTGCTCACTGCTCATCCCGGACTTGCTTCGCTGGAACTGCAGCCCGGCGGTGTCGTCAGCGACGTCGCCCCACGAGCGGGCCACGAGCGAGCGATCGGGCACAACACGTTGACTGATCCAGCGCAGCGTCCGGGCGCGAATGCCGCCATACAAAGCCGTTTGCTCAGCGTTTCAGGTCCGTTGACACTCGATCAGGGAATGTTGGGCATCATGGTGCGTGTGCCGGTCTTCTTGCGGGGTCGCGACGGCCGGGAATACTTCTGGGGTTTCGTGGCCGCATCCCTGCGGCTGCCAGAGGCACTGAGCCGGGCACGGGTGAACGAGCTTTTCAACCGGGGTTACAACTATGCCTTCTTCGCTCCTGCGTCGGCCCAGCAGAGAGCCATCGGCATCGCCGCAAGCGGGAAGGGGGCCGCGCTTCAGGATACCGTGCAGCAGTCGGTCTGGGCGAAAAACGTCGAGTTTCGCCTGGCGCTGCAACCGCGAGCCGGCTGGGTTAACAAGACCAAACTGGGGCTGGAATTGGCAGGTGTGCTCCTGGGAGCCGGGTTGCTCTGCTTGTTGGTGAACCTGATCGAGAACCGCCACGCGCTCGAGATCGCGCTCGCGGATGCGAACCAACGCCTGGGGCGTGAAACCGCAGACCGCAAACAGTCGCAGGAGGACTGCCTCGCCGTAAAGGAGCAAGCCTCGGCTGCGCAGGCTGAACTTAAGCAGACCCAGTCAGCCCGGCAGCAGGCCGAGACCGCGCTCGCGGATCTGCAAACGCGCCGCGCCGCGGCCGACCAGAGCGCTCCTGAAGCCGGAGAAACCGATCAGGCTCAGGCTCGTCAGGAGGCACTCGATCAAGCGCAGCAGACCATCATTCAATTGCAGGCCCGTCTGGACGCGGCAGCCCACGCCGGCACCGAAATCGCTGAGGCGACCCAGGCCCAACTCCAGCAGGCCATGGCGACCATCGCCGACCTGCAAACCCGCCAGGAAGCAGAAAGCCGCACAGCGCGAGAAGCTGCTGAGGTCCATGCCGCCAGGCTCTCCGAGCTGGAACAAGGCAATCGCGCGCTGGAAGCCCGTCTGCTTGAGGCCGTGCAGGCGGAAGCCCAAGCCGCGGAATTGACCCGACTCTTGCAGCAGGCAAAGGCAGGCTCAGCCAGGAAACGGAAGGCTTCCGCCGCGGACATTGGTTCAATGCCTGCGAAACCGGTGGACGCGCTATCACCTCCGGCCAATGTAAGTGCGGAAACAGTCGCGCCGCTGTCAGCCGCTTCGCCAGTCCCCGAGCTGCAGACTCAGGAGATTCCTACTCCAGCCCCGGCACTCTCCCCGGAAGGGAAGAGTCGGACTCATCAACAGCCCCCTCGCAAATCGAGGGTCAAGAGGAGGCCTCCCAAAGTCACAAAACGCAAGAAGACGCGCAGTGGCAACCAGATGGATCTGTTCGGCGGCGATTCCGCGACTGGTGAGGCCCTGAACGAACCTCCGTTTGATCCATTGACCATGGAACCAACCGCGGGGAACCATCGCCTCCCGGCGATCGATCCGGAATTACCTCCCGTGACTTCCGCGCGAGACGATGGGGTGGAGCCGGCCGACGGCGGGGTGGAAGGAAAGCCCACCCCGGCTGTAAATGTGGAACAACCCGTCCTGGCGCCCCAGGCCAATGACGAGATTGTGAACATTGTGGCAGACGAGCAAATTGCCACAGCCGCGAACTCACTGGAGGTTTCTGCCATCGACGAGCCGGTTCCGGCTGACGATCTAAAGCCTCTGCTTAAGCCAGAGAAGGACAAGCCGGCTCCGGCCCGTCGCCTGCCGACCCCGCCCCCGGTCAATCCCGCGCAATTGCGCAAGGCGGTGAACCTGATTGTGCCCTTGCTCACCGATCAGGATCCTGGAGCGAAGGATTGTCTGAAGGCCAACCGCGGCAGCTTCCGGTCCGCGTTCACCCCGGAAGCCTGGCCCGAATTCGAGCAACTCATGAAGGCTAATGACTTCAGCACCGCTCTGGACCATTTGAAGAAGGCCGTCAAGAAACACGGCATTTCCGTGTAACAACAGCCGAAATTCCCGTTGCCCCGCCGCGATCCCCCCAAGTCAGCGCTCCGCTTCTTGAGCGGATGGACCAGCCGCTTGGCGAAAAGGCCACTGTCTGATCCTAAAGGATTGCTACGATACCCCAGTCTAGCAAGCCTTCGCACCTTCGCGCCTTCGCTGTTAATCCCCCTTCGGCTTACGGATTGACCGAGCGTGATGCGTGATGCGTGATGCGTAAAATGACTCTGCGTACGCAGAAAATGCAGGCATATCCCTCGATGGCGCTCACGAGAATCAGACCACCTCTGCTCACTTAAAGTGAGCCACCCGATGGGCGGC
>JBAXTC010000015.1:0-28018 GCA_037130375.1 Verrucomicrobiota bacterium
CGAGGTTCTCAATCTTCGCTTTGATTTCCGGGGTTATATCCATGTTCCAGGCATTAGTTCACAAAACACCAGAGCCGCCACACTCACCCAAAACAGCTTTTCGACGAGCCCATCTTTCATGATGAACCCCGTTGGAGAAACGCCATGCGATCCTCAACATTCCATTGAAAAGCGGCGATCCGGTTCAATGGAACGGAAACAGGGCAAAGTGCTTTTATCTCGCGCAATTCCTCAGGCCATTCGGCACTGTCACCGCGCTGCAGCAGTTGGTGATACAATTCAGAAATCAAATACCATCGCGTCTGCAGTAGCGTGCTAATTGGCACAAGAAAGTCATGGCGCAGTCGCCCCCCTCCCTTGCCTGACCCGTCACTGAGCCAGCAAAGGTGGGAAAGAGGAACTTCATGCCGCAGAAACAACTGCTGTAGCAGATTGACATTGTTGTACGCAAAATAAATGGCATCGAGCTCATAAGTTCCAAGCCGATCCGATTCTATTGAAGCCCGAAAGTAGAACGCCCTCCCGGTGGACTTTGACGGTTTGAAACTCAGGTATTCCTGAAGAAGTTCGTATCTGTAATAGGCGGGGTCGGGTGCTATCTCGCAGAACTGGCAAGCGCAAATGGTGGTCCGGGCATCTGCATGGAGACGAATCCGACGGAAAGAGGGACGGCCTGGTGGATCATCAGACGTCTGCGATTGGCCAAGCAGCTTCGCCAACCCCTTGGCGCAAAAGTCCCAGAAGTTCTTCTCGGGATCGTGGAAGAAATAATCAGAGAAAATGAACAAATCCGGCTCCTCATAACCTATTGCGTCCAGGTCGAGATTCATCAATCGAAAAGATTCCCTTTTCCAATTGAGCATGGGACGCAAATCGACCCCCGCCGAAGGATACCACGCCACCCGCTGGGGGGTTCTGCCAAAACGAGCCAGAAAAGCCGGCCACAAAGGAGAGGCGGAACCGAAACATGCGTCCAGCGCGGCGCTGGGAGTCATAAGACCTTGGGCTGTAGGCTTCTAACCATCTCTTCGATGGTGCGGCGCTTGCGCTCAGTTTCCAACATCGGATCCTCAGACTGCAGGTATTCAACCGCAGTAAAGCCATCTCCCTTCTTGCGGTTCTGCCTTGGTTCAAGCCCCTCGATGAGCAATGCTTCCATCGTGGTAATCAAATCGTCGGCGGATATTTTGCTGAGGTTTGGCTCGGCTTGAAGCTTGCCTTCCTCGGTGAGGGGCAGAATTCCGAACCAAGAGAACCGGTCCCACCGTCCTCCCATCCGGTCGAATGTGTGTTGGTTGAGCCGTTGTCCGAGGGGTTGATCGGTCGTGCGCCCCGCGTAGATTGCCTCCCGCCCGTCATAGAGGAGATAGACCCCGCGCTCCCCACCGAAATCAACCGTCTCCGCTCCCTGCTGCTGCCGTCCGTAAAGACGTGGAACGGTTTGCCACTCTACGAGATCCCGCCGCCAGTAAATCCCGAAAGCTGTGACAATCTCATGCCCCTCCCGCGCTTCCTCCTCTACCTGGGGAGCAGCAGCAATTTCGGAGGCATTGGCACCGAAGCCGGCGACTGCGGACGTACTTCTAAGCCCAAATGTGCCACGGCCCACCTTGAGGAAAGGCGACTCGCTTCCCTTCGTATTCAGATTATTGGAGATGAGCGTATAAACCTCCGAAGCCGGTTTGGGACCGAAATTTGCAAACCGCGCTTTGGCGCTGATCTGCTCCGCTACATCCGCATAGTGCATCGGCTCCTTCGCCTCGCGCAACGTCGCAAGGATTGCTCCTTCCAAGGCGACTGTTTTTTCCGTTTTCGTTCGTGCCATATTTGTTACGATTAGATTTCCGGGGTTTCCCGCATTAGGACTGTGATCAAGTGCTTGGCGCTGGAGCTGACAAAGAACCGCTTGGATGCCGCGCTTCCTGGCCCGGGCGCCCCATTCGGCCAGCCCCGCTTCTGCCACGGACCGGCCGGGGCAAACCGAGTGGCCACATCGGAACAGAACTCCAGGAGTTAATCCAGTCATCCTTACTTACAGTCGTATCCAGTCTCTTTGATTTGACAATGCGACCTTTGTCGCGCCTATCCTTCTTCTGGACTGGTATGAAAGCCATAACTCCTTCCACCAAAGCGCGTTCACCCACGAGCCGGAGGCAGCCACCTTGTCTCATCCTTGTATCCTCTGGGTAACAAGAGTGACCGAGGAGCTTTGCCGTCTCGAATCTTCTTGATGATCGGATGTTCGGGATTGCACCGCCCTCGCGTATTGGGACCGTAGAAATACCCGTAACCATCCCCGCCCACAGCGTTGAACCGGCAAGTGAACTGCTCGATCAGGTCCGCGGCATCGTCAAATATGAAGTTCCCAAACAGTGCCCCTTGTCCGGCGCTCCAAATGGCTCCGTAACCCCTGACATGCCGGTCAAAGAGCGCCCGAACATTGCTTTCGCATCGGTTAATCCAAAAAGGCCAGTTTACCACCTCGATGCCGGTCTGATCTTCGACCTTCTTCTTCTTGATGCGCGGGTCGTGAGGCTGGCCGTAGCGTGAAACCGTGAAATGATGGGGGCCATCGAATTCAATATAAACGGTCTCATCCCCGCTTTCGACCTTCAAATCCATCCAGAACCGCTGCACTCTCACCTGGCGCGTGACAATGCAGCGGGGAAAAGAGCGCCTTAGCAGACACTCAATCACCAACTCGTCCACGCCCACCTTTCCGCCTCCGGGTGGAGCAGCCCCGTGGATGCGGTGGTCATACCAAGCCTTGTGCAACTCGCGTTCGTCGATTACCCAGACTCCGCTGATTTCCCTCCAAGACAAGTCGCGGAAGGCATCGTCCCGAACCTGAAATATTTCGGAGGCGTCAGACCGTTTGATAAAGGAACCCACAGCCAGGTTGCTGTCATTCAGGTCGAAAACACCCTGTGGCTTGCCTAGCATGAAACTTCTCTCCTATTCATGTCACGGGTTTCTTTACATCGAGGTCCACCTCTGCGCCCAATGGACAGTGCCTTGCGCAATACCCGGATGCACTTGGCAGGCTGATTGGCCAAGTCATGCTCCCAAACCCATTCGGCCACTTCAGCCTCCGCCACAGATTTGCTGCGGTAACCCGGGCGGCCACTTCGGAACAGAATTCCAGGAATTACTTCAGTCATAGTTACTCAGATTCGATTATCAATCACCGGCTGTTTTTAGACCATGTCACTCTCAGCACATTCTTCGCTGTAGTGTTTGATACAGGTGATTGAAGTCACACAATACATCTCATACCAAAGGCGATCCTACTATTGTAGCAACCAGCTCCGCAGTTGGTCCGCGGCCGGCTGACTGCTGGGGATCAATACGAGCCGGTGCTTCGCGCGCGATGCGGCCACGTAAAGGTCGGCGACATCATACCCCGCGACCCCGGTGCAAGGCAGATCGGAAATGAGTACACAGTCAGCCTCCAATCCTTTGAATGACTTGATCGTATCGCCGAAGATCACTTGCTCTCCCGCCCCCACCTGCGCCGCCCTCCACTTCTGAAGCCCGATTTCCCCCGCAACGACAGGTTTGTTTGCAATTTGACCAAGGTCTTTCAAGGCGCACCCATCATGGTCTTGAGACCACGGTGAGAGGATAGCGATTTGGGCGGGTTTGAACCCCTCAATAAGCCATTCGTTCACAATTCCGCGGACAATCGCTCGTCTCTGACCAACTTGCGGAGTGGCACTTCGGATCGTCGGGTTCGGCCCGTTTGGTGACAGATCAAATGATTCCATTTGGCCGCTAATAACCTCCCCACAGTATCCTGCAATTTCTTTCGTATTCCGACAATTCTGCGACAAGTCAAAGACCGTGCCCACATTCACCTCGCCGCCATTCTCCACATACAGGTTCTGCCGGGGATCGGAAAACATCAGCAGCACGCTATTTTGGCCCCGCAAGAGGAATTCCAGCGGGGTCCACCATTGGCTGTGGAAATCCTGGGCTTCGTCCACAATGACCGCGTCGTACTTGGCCGCCTCACCGATGACATCTATAGCATCAAGCAGCGCTGCAGGAGCATCATCCGTCCACGCCTCCGGACCAATTGCCCTGAACGGCCGTTGAGTGGACGCGCAAAGCCTGCCGGTGAGTGAATGAAAGGTTTCCACCTCAAAGCGCCGGGTCTCGGCAGGGTACGTTAGCTCTATCCACTTCTTGAGCAGCTTGTTGTAGCACAGGAACAAAACCTTCTGGCTGGCGGCCTCCTGGCCGGCACCAGCATATCTTTCAGCAGCCCACAGCGCCAGCATCGTCTTTCCTGAACCAGCCACTCCTGTGACTCTAATGCGGCGATTGCCAAGGATTCCCTTAAACGCGGCCCACTGCTGCTTGGTCAGGGCTTCGATTGTGCGCTTATCTTCATCGACGTCCGCTGCCGCCACGGGAACAACGCGCATGTTGTCTTCAAGCTTTTCAACGACCATGGCCATTTTCTCTGGGGTGAAGCATTTCGCATCGTCTGCCGTTCCGAAGAGTTCGAATGCACCATCAATCCTGGCGAGTATATCCTTCATATCGCCGTAGCGGATTGCGATTTCCTCTATATGAGACGTCGGTATAGTCCCTTGTGCTCTAGGAAAAGCAAGCAGGTGGCCATAACGCCCCGGGAAGTAATGGCATCCAACAAGCTTATTGGAAAGGAGCTTTACGATGCTGTGCTTGTTACCCTGCGCTTGCAGGAACGGATTCTCGGTAGGGTTGCCGAGGTTATCATCGTCCTTCAGCCAATAATACTGGCCATCCTGACACACAAGGCCAGAAGCCCCCTTGACCTCGACAAACATCAGCCCTCTGCCGGGTGCGGCTACGATAAAGTCGGCCTGCCCATCCGGGCATAGCTTGCCCGCCTGCCAGTAACAGAACACATAGTTGTAACGCACCACCCAGTCATCCGGCAGTTGCTCCTTGAGCGCCCGATACATCGCGCGCTCCGAAACGTCCCCGTTAAACAGGGCGAGGTTCTTTGGGTCCAACTCGTTGATCTCTAGTTCTGGAATCATTCTGGCCATAACATTCGTTATTGCACCAGGCGGGCGACCACTTGCTCGCGCGCGACCGAACAATACTGGTTCACGCCATCGTTGTATGAGAAGTTCATGGGGCTGAAGTTGGGATTCAATCTCCCCAGGAAATGCCGTCCGTCAGCAAGACGAACTAGATATTTCCCGATGCTGACGGCTTCACCGTTATCTAACCGCCGGAAACGGCGTGGGCCGTCATCAATGCCAGTGCAGCTTGCCAGTTCAAACTCATTGCTGATGGGCAGATTTAGTAAGGGCGTGGGCGGTTGTGAAACCGGCACCCCGGCGCCCGCCCCGTGCCCACCCGCCTGCAGTAATGCATCAAACACGAGCGCTGCGTCAAAACGATCCATCAAGTCGTGTCGGCGTTGGTTCTGGTAGGAGCGCAAACAGCGGTAGCAGCTCTGCCGCCTGCGGTATTGCCCTTGTTGATTTGCTTCAAAATTCTCACGTGTCAGAGGAACTAAATTGTCGGTCGGCGCATCCGCGCCGTGAATCCGGCCACACTCTATGCACTGCCGACATTTATCCCGGGCTTTGTCGCATATACTGCGAATGAGCTTGTGCCGGGCATCATCTGCCTGAATGTTACCCGATAAAACGAGGGGTAGCACTGTGCCCCCCCCTCCCGGCGAGGCATCGAAGAGGACAAAGACCCATGCGCCGATTCCATCTGCCTGAGGATGAGGATGCAGCAGTCCACCGATGTCCTGCGGGCTAACTTGGAGTTGCTGCGCCGCCTCGCGGAGGATGGCCTCAAGCGCGGAAAGCATGGCAAGCCGCAGCCGTTCTTCGGCCAGTAAATTGCCGGGGTGGTTCAACCGATGCAGTGATCCACCCGCTTGGAACAATTGAATCCTCGGCAGCCACACTGCCACATCCGTATGCACTTCGTGGTAGAGGGAGTGACCCTGATTCCCGAACCCTTGGTAGTTCGGCCCCTGGTTAACATAACCGATCGTTCCACTGGCTGATTCGGCAGTTGCCAAAGACATATTGTCCACGAAGCGTTCTGGCCCTCGCAGTCCACCTGTGTAGATATTCTGTGCTGTTCCGCGCTGGGCATGGTTCTGTTGGCCCGCCGAGGATCGAGACATCAGGGCTTGGAAAGCATCTGGCTCGACTACGGTGATGGGTTCAGTATATGCAGGTCCTTGATTCCCGTTTACGTTACACAAGGGGCACTGGTTATTCGGCGGCTGCTCTCGATAAACCTCATGGCAGTTTGAACAAATGTGCAGGACCCGCGCATTATTGTTGTGCTGATCTTGCACTCCAGGTCTGACGAATTGCACAATCTGGTTCGACTCGAACATCCGGTTGTCCGCTATCACCGTTTGCCCGGGAGCGTATTCGTAAAGGCCCAGCTTGAGGTCGCGATCCAGCTCCACATTCTTTGCATATCTATCATCTGGGTGTGGCAACAATTGGATGACGTCCACCGGGAAACCATACCGCGGCAACACTCGAGTGCGGGCCAACCATTCGATGGTCGTCTCCCGTAACAAGTGGGCCGCTGCCGGTTTCACGGTATTTGCTGCTGCTCCAATGTTCTGGCTGTTGAACATTCCCCAGAATTGGTTTTGCACGTTGGTCCGCTTCACGCTAAACGGCTCTCCAACGGGTTGCGGAATATTCGCCCCCCCCAACATGCGGTATGCCTCTTCGTTCGCTACCGGATAAGGCGCGATCGCGCCCTGATGGTTGTCCCCTTGGTGTAACAACTGCCACACCAAATCAGCGGCTACCGAGTAGCCCAATCCATTTGGCACATCGGCCATGCGCTCCATATACGCCTGCACGGCTTCTTGCTGCGCCCGATACCAATCAGCCAGCAGCGACACCACAGGATCGAAAACCGCCCGAATTGGGCATCCTTGCCCCTGTCTCCTGCCGACTTTCATGCCCTTGAAGAACTGGCCGGCGGAGTTCCATTTGCGCGCCAGGTTTGCTCCGTTCGCCTGCACGTTCAAACGGTTCCCTTCCTCAGCCCAAGAGAGAAACTTGTGCAGCGCCTCCGCGCGAAGGTGGCGGGCGCGGTAGGTAAAGTTCTCCAAGTATATCAGTGGCGGGCTCATCCGGCCAAACAGAAGCTCGATGGCTCGTTCAGGGGCGGAAAAGTACTCATCATGAGCCGACCCGCTCACAAAGGTGAGTACGTAAGCAGAAGCACCCGGGCGGCGGCCGGCGCGACCGGCACGTTGGCGGTAGTTCGCCGTGCCGGGGGGAAGATTCGCCAGGTACACGGTCGCCAAATCGCCCAAGTCCACGCCCATCTCGAATGTGGTGGTGCAGGAGAGAATGTTGATGCTCCCATCCGTAAAGCCCCTCTGGTAGGCCGCTGCCTTCTCCGTGGAGATTTGCGCTGTGTGCTCCTCGATGCGCACGGGAATGACTTCCCGCGTCATCCGATTACAATCCTCGCGCTCGTGGGGCGGCTGTTGCTCACACTCATTGATTGCATTTGCATGGGCAGCGTTAGCAACAAAGGTAAGTCTCAGATCATTGATGTTGAATTCATGCTCGCCATTGCCGCCCACTGCGGCCAAGGGGCAATTGTTGCCGTTTGGAACAAAGAATTCCCAGAGGTTTCCGAGCAAGTTGCTTGCCTCCGCGAAGGTGTAGTTGACCCCGTCAAGCAGAAGTCTATCACGGACAATCCTATTGAGTTTGGAACTCGTGGGTTGATTCCCGGTCACGAAGCGGATGAGCCTGTCGCCAGCCATATCTCGGTGAACCCTCTTCTTGTCACCGAATCTGGATTTGTTAATCTCGTCCGGTGGCCAGTTGGCGATCATGTTCAACCTTGCGGTCTGGAACAAGTATTGGTAAATCTCCTGGCAGATGTCCTTCAAAGCCTGCGGATTGAGGTTTCTTTCTCCAGCCATGTTGGTCAATTGCCCTTGGACTTGCGCGGTGGTGAGGTGCCTGGATTCGAGCTGCACCACGCCATTCCTGAGCAGGCTGTAGCGCCCCTTTCTAACCAGTGCCCGCAAAACCAGCACCGCAGCAGCATCATGCTTCGGGAGGTCCATGTTGTCTTGGCCGGAAATCTCCAAGAGACGACCACAGTTGTGCTGATGCTCCATCACCACCGACAGAGCTAGGGAGGCAGCGTCGCACCCTCGCCTATCCAATCGGCGCCGCATCATCTGCCTTATTCCTTCTTCATCGTCATTGTCCACGTCGGCGTTTCTTGCGAGAATCTGGCTTCTCAGTTCCCGTAAGAACATATCTATCAAAGAATCGTGAAACGCCTCGATCAGCAGTGGCCCAGCGGGCATTATACTAAGAGCAGCACTTGCGCGGCAGAGCAATTCCCCTGCATCGCTTAAGAAGCGTGGCAGGTTGGAATCGAGAAAGAAGCTCTGGTAGCCAAAGGCCAGCGAGGCGGCGGAGCGGCGGGAATCCGAAAATGCCAAGACCTTGCGGCCCATGCCTGGTTTCCGGCGAGCACTGGGTTCGCTGCTCGGGTCAGACAGACGTGTGAGTTCATCCAAAGCCACTACCCGGAACTGCGGTCCTTCGGCCGTGTAGGGCGTGATCACTCCGAAGCGCCGGCCGTCTGCGCTGTGTTTGGCATGACAGCAGGGGCACTGGCTGATGAACTCACGATGCTCTTGTCCCTGTTGATTGACATACGATGACAAATACCAATAGGCAGGAACCCACCCGGCAGCAGCCATTGGGCCGCCAGCGACTGCGCTTTGCGCTTGGCCGGTGCGTATGTTGAAAAAGACAGACGTATTGTTAATATGGGGTGCAGGGTCTTGGGCGTCTTGAACCTTGGGATCTTCCTCAGCATCTTCCAATCGAGCTCCTGCTTCCCACGCAAAGGCGTGCAAGTAGCTATGGGTATCACTGCGTTCGCGGCGCAGGCGAACGGCCTCATTGTGTGGCCTCAAATCTTGCACTTCCGTATATCCCAACACAAAAGGCTGACCACAGTCCCGGCAAACGCCGAGGTCAAAGACCGGGCGTTGCTCGGCTGCGCCATCCGGAAGCACCTCTTCTGCTGTGCTTGAGGTCAGGCTAAAACCCAGGGGTCCGCCGGCTTCGCCGCTGAACACTAGCCCAAGCCGGTCAATGCCACGCAGGAGTTGGTGATACCGGATGTCCAGCAGCGGGCGGCGACCGCCCGCGGGGACGGCCATGCTGGCCAGAGAGATAAGGTTGTTTAGGTGTTCTGGGCGTTGGTCTGAGTCAGCGAAGACATTATCCGCGGCAGCAAGCATAGTCTTTGGTTGTCGTGCCAAGAAACATGTCAGCGAACCTAACCGCGGGTCTCCGCCAAGGGCCAGCGCCAGCAGGGACTCGAACTCCTGCAATGGGGTGTCTTGCGCGATTAGGTTGCGATCCAGCAACACCCGCAACCATGCCGTGTTTAAAGTGATGCGCGCCTGCGACACTCCGTATGCCTGGTGAGCTAAACGATCCGCGAACTGAGTCAAGGCATCGTGCGCGGCGGCGGAGAAGGTGATCGGCACATCCTTCGGGTTGATGACAAATCCTTCTTCTTGCTCAACCGAGACAGCGAGATATGCAGCAATATTCAACAACCGAGAGAAACCGTCCACGGTCAGTTGTCCTAAATCACCTGCCATGATGCCTTCCCATTCCAGCAGCGTCCTCAGGCGATTACCCCGCGGGTTTGGTTGGTTGATACCATTCACAGCGATGGTATCGCCAGGATAGTTGCTTGGGCGAGGATCAGAGTCGTCATGGAGGTAATCGCGCCAGTCATCAAGTCCGGGCCTATCTATCCGCCCGATCCCCGCCTGCAGAAATCTGACCAAGGACTGCATGTTCTGAAGGCTGTTATCAGCCAAGAAGTTCCGCTTTATAGCGTCCGGGTTATCCAGCACAACCAATCTCGCCTTGACAGCGTCTTGCACCGCCTGCAACAAATAATTCGCATCGCCAGCGGCAATCGGATTGTTGTCCAGAAACTCCGCACGTTGGAGGAACTCTTGAACACGCTTCAAGCGATCCAGCCAGCGCTCCAAACCCAACACGAGCTGGGATAATTCGAACAAGTTCGTCTCTTCAGCATCCTTGCCCGCCAGCAGACCGTTTAGGTTGTTACGGAGAGTGTCTCGCTCCGGAGTTGTAACGCTGGCAGCCAGTAATCCAGCGTACACCTCTGGCGCGAGTGGATTTGCGTGGTTGGCTGCGCCAACGGGAGGCTGGTGCGAGGCGGGCACTCCGAATTGCACATGGAAGCTATCCGCGTTGGCCGGGAAAACCTTGGAGGCAAATCGGCTCTTGATTTCTCGCTTCTGCGCATCCTCAGTTAAGTCCGGATCGTCAAAAAGTGTAGCGGAGGTCGCCAGAAAACGGAGTCGGTCAGGGTGGAAGCCTTGGTTTTCACGCAAGCGCCTTTCCAGTCGGCGGATGAGCCAGGCAATCTCTGTGCCCACCGCGCCGGTATAGCAGTGCGCTTCGTCGAGGATGATGAACTTCCAAGTGTTACCAAACACGGCATCGTTTTCGGGCTTTAGCAACATGTGCTCCAGCATGGAGTAGTTCGTTACGAGGATATGTCCAGGGTTATCCTGCCAAACGGAGCGCTGGTGGATTTCGTTGGGCAGTCCGGCTTCGTCGTCAAAGCCCGCGCCGCTCCATTTGACACCGTCTTGCGGTTGGATCGCGTTCACGTGAACATTCAAACCGTTCACAAATTCCTGGCTAAGCCCTTGCTCTTCACTGATCTGGTCGAGTTCGCCGGTGTATTTGCCAAAGCGGATGAACGGCGCGTGCTGCAGAATCTGCCGCAATCGGCGGATCTGGTCATTGACCAGCGCATTCATGGGGTAGAGCAGCATGGCACGGACGCCGGGAGGATTCCAAACGACTGGCCGGCCTGCTGCGTCCCATTGCCGAACCAAATAGTCCACCAACGGGATCAGAAATGTCTCGGTCTTGCCCGAGCCAGTTCCGGAGCATACGACCAGGTTCTTCCCGGTTTGGTGGAAGGCTCCGCCGTTGTCCTGTCTGCCGCAGACTTCCCTTATGGCTTCCGTTTGATGCGCGTAGAGCGTGAACTTTCTCGGATCCGCTGGTTGTTCCGCGCTTCCGCCGCGGAGCGCGTTGGCAAAGATCTGGGCTGTCTGCTGGTGGATGACTCCTTCATCGGCCAATTCCTGGAGAGAGGAGCCAGGAGCGTAGGCAGGCATGAGCTCCAGAAACGGGTCTTGGGTCAAATGGTAGCTCGGATAGAATTCATTGAGCTTCTCGGTGAATGTGTCCGGCATGGAGCGGTCCACCGGCAGAGTCATGCGGATGTAGTTCTGCAGGCGCTTTTCGATTTCTTGAGCGGCTTTTATCGGATTCATATTGTAATGGGACTTGTTGCGGGAGTTTTCTATGTTTGCGATGTTGCACAGGCTCATTGGTTCAGCGGTGAAACCAAGTAATCATCCATTCCACAGGAATAAGGTCATCCATTAAGGCCTGGCGGCAATCCTCGCAGAACCATGCCTCGCGGATGACGCCGCAGACCTGTTGGTAGTTTTGGGGCTGCGATAAAGGCCAGTCGTGAGGGTAGGCTTGTGCAAGGCCCAGCCTGGCATGGAGGCGGGACAGGACAGCCGCCTGGAACAAGAGGGCACGGTTGGCTTGAGACTCGTCCATTTGAGCCATTTCGACAAAACGCGCACTTGCGAGGGAGAACATGCGGGCCAAACCGTATTCTTCGTCGGCATCAATCCCAACCATCGCCTGGGCGGAAATCAGGCACTCCCCGAACAGGTTCCGCATCGTTTCCTGTCCGGCGGCAGCCGCCAACATGTGGTGGTCATGCTCTTGAATTCTATCCGCAAAAGCATGTAGGTAATGCTGCTCATTGTTGACCCCCACTTCAAACGCCAAGACGTTATGCTGGTAGAGCATTTCTTGCCGCCCCTGATAATTGAAAACAACTTGTATGTGTTGGTTGTGCATCCCCACCAGGAGGATCCCGTCGGAGGAAACTGATCTAATACCTACGCCGTTCGCCCAAAAATGATGAGTCCGCAACCGAAGAAGTTGCCCACCTTGCTGCGGGTTGATTGTCGCAAGCAGGCCGTGAAGAGCTGGATCACGCCACTCCCATGTTCTGAATATTTTCCCTGTGCTGGCGGTTATCCTGTTCCCCTGCTGCGCTTGAACGAGCGGGAAACCGTGTTCGATCAGAATCTGAGCCGCAATAGCGGGGCATGTTTCGACAAGCCTTTGTCTCCTGGCTTCGGTCCAGTTGCCTTGAATCGTCTCGCGAATCTGCCTGTAGGCTTCTCCCAGAGAACCCGGTTCGGCACACCAGTTGAAACCGTTACGAAGCGACTGGGGCAAGGTATCCCCCAGCGAGTCCAGTCGGCATTGTTGGACAAAATTACTCCGCCACCAACCTGCGGGAATGTGCAACTCTGCCCTATCCTTGATCGCTGCGGCGAATGGGGTGTCGGGGTGGTTGCCGAAGCATCCATCCAGCATATCCAAGCAGTTGCGCGCCATTCCAACCTGCTGGTCATTCAACGGACCATGCCAATGTTCCAGTCGCGCGCGTAGTGCGTCGCCCCCGGCGGCAGAAGCCTGCAACAAGGCCAAACGCCCCTGGTCAAGCTGGCGGCATTGCCAAGCCAGAAGCAGCAGGTTCGGCGGCGCCTGGTTCTGAGGCTCTGGAATCAGTGCCAGCCAGACCCCCTCGTCGGGCCGCGCCTCTGTACCCGTGGGAATGGCGGTGAGTTGGCCAACGCCAAACCCGGCGCACGTAATAGCTTCCAAAGCGCCAGATACCAGCAAGGATTCTCGCAAGCGCAGGATGCTGTAGTTGCCAGGGGTGAAACCTTCCGGGAAGAAGACGCTTGGGTGGCCGCCCTGATTGCGGATCAGGACTGGCTGCGTTGGCACGTTGAGAACACAAGCCACTTGTTGCCCCCGCAGGCTCACATAGGCAAACCCGGCACTTGCAAGGTTGTCAAACGCCAAATGCGGCTGGCAGAGGTAGCTCACGCTGATGGGAAATACGTCTCCGGGCTGCAGGGGCTGCAGGGCAATCGGCGCTGGATTGCCATCCAGGCGTAAATCTAATACTGTCGCTTCGTTGTGAGGCGGGAGGCATACATAAAGCGTCCAGTTCATCACCTCACCCCAACTGTTGAATTCCTTGAACTTGTTCACCTCAGTCGCCGGCTGAATGCCTTCTTGCCAGTACCATAACGGCTCAGCCAAGGGGGCTGACACCCTCCAGTTAAGGCCTTGGAAGGCAAGAGTTCCCTCCTGGCGTCCCTCCTGTGCCGCTTCAATCCGGCGAGCGGTCGCCACTTCCGGCTGCCATGACCAGTCGTTCGAAGCTTCGGGCTGGGTTCCTCGAATCCATGCCTCGGCATTGGCGGGTACGAAAATGATTCTAACCGTGCGGGTTCTGCCGGCCACCCGACAGAGGATTTTTGCCTCCTGGCTGGCGCTGCGCTGAACCAGGCAGGCTGCGCCGTTGCCCGCCGGATTCCCGTCGATGCTCCATTGAACGTCGGCTTGGTTTGGGCAGTTCTTGACCTCCACGTGCGAGGTTTCGCCGAGAACCAAAGCGGTATCGTCGGCAGCCTTAACTTGAATACCATCGATGGCTTGAGCCACTTCGAGGTAAGGTTGTGTGCCGAGGGATACAAGAACCTGCTGCTCCCATTGCAGCTCGCGTGTCGATCCATCCCATGCGTCCAGATTCAACTGCACCAGGTGGCGAGGCTGTCCGCAAAGATTGAGCACCCTGAAGCGTGTAGCTGCACAAGGCTGCCCGCCAAAAGTAAAGCCAGCGTTGGCGTCATTGAAGCCTTCGGGCAATAGCGCTAACAGCCGTTTCGCGCTGATGTGTTCGTCATCAACAGTAACCTGCGAATGGTAATAGCCACCGCCGAGGGGAAAGCGGAACAAAACGGGGCACTGGACGGCACCGTTTCCCAGGCGAGCCCCCCCAGGAACCCTGTGGCCTCCCACTTGGACCTGAACCTTCTCGAAGATATGGAGGCCAGACCGGACGAGCTCCTGTACGGACAAGGCTATCATGGTCTGCCCGGCTTGAAGTTGCTTTTCGAGCACGGCGGCGTTCTGGCGAACCTCACACGTTCGCCAGTTGTTGCGGAGTTGAATATTGCGAACGACAAGGCGCAAATCGCAGACATTGCCATTTTGATAGATCGCCCAGCCAACGGTGGCAGAGTTTCTTTCGCGCAATTCTGTGTAGTTGGGCGAAGCTAGAATCTTCACCAGCCAAGGCTCATTTTGATCCTGGTTCGTGGCCATGGCTCTTAGCATGGCCAGGAAATCGGTATCTTCGGTGTCAATGAGCCACCGGAAGAACGGGGGCAAATCTCCGCCTTCGGTGTTCGCGAAAGCACGCAGCAAGCCCCAGTTGGCCGGATCAGTCGCTGCAGCCTCTATCCGACGATACAGCGGCACAAGGAATTTCCAGATTTCCGAGGTCTGCCCGTGAAAACCGACGGTGAAACATTCCGAGAGGAACCTCTGCCTCGGCTTAACGTTCCCGTCGTCGAGCGGGAAACCACATATGCCAAAGATGTGATTGACCAGATCCTCAAACTGATTCTGAGGCCCTGTAAACACCGTTCTGAGTTGCTCGCGGTGGTTGTTCCCGTCGCCATGCTCGAAGCACCGCCGCACCCAGTATAGCGATGTAAGCCAAGGGCTGCGACTCAACTGCTGGGCATTCTGCACGGTTCCGCCGAAGGCGATGTAATCCGCATCGGGAAGGTAGTGCTGGTCCAGAGCATACCGGATCATTCGGTGTCTAGGATTATCCCCTCCAATCTGAGTCTGAATACTGTGGTTTAACTCCGCATAACACATAATAGCTCCGACTATACAGACCACTGTCGAATTGTCAAGCTTTTTACCCTGGTTTATAAGTATTTATCGCACAAGCAGTCACAAAAATGACCCCTGCGTGATTAGTCGCAGCGCTCGCCATGCCAAGTCCGTTGGCATGTACCTCCATTATATCTCCGTAATCAGAACCTATTACGTCCACTTGCGATACGGAGGTACTACGCGTACAGAGGTACTATCCAATTGGCAGGGTGTCTTTCGTGCTTTGAGACGCTGCTTTCAGGATTAAGTCGCGCGAACTCCAGATGTGGGCGGGAGTACATGCCTCCTCTTGGCGTCTTGATTGGCGGGTTGACCTGGAAACTGCAGTTGAACAACAAAGAAACAAAGACACAAAAGCTGAAAAACAGGGGAAACTCTGCGGTTTGCCCATCTCAAGAACCTCTCCCGGCCGGTGGAGCCAAGCCAGCCAACGTTTCCTGTTCCCACCCCCCGTCTTTTTCCCTCGTTGCTTTGTTTTTCGTTTCTTAACTGCCGGAGTTAGGGTTAAAGCCGAACGAGCGTCTCCATATTCGTGCTCACCAGGACCACATCAATTTGATCATCGCCGAGTTTGAGGGCGCTTGAAACGGCCCGGCGATAGATGGCCAACTGCTCCGAGTAACGCTCCCGCAGGGTCGCGGGGCTTTCCACCGAGTCGGTCTTGAAATCAATCAATACCGCCCGGCACAGGCCGCCGTCGGCAGCGCGGCGCAGGATGAGCCGGTCTATGATCCCGCTCCACCAGGTATCCTTCTCCATGAATTCCACGGGCAGTTCGCGCAGGGCTTCGTCATGCCCGGTCTCCCGGGTGAACAACGCCCGGATTTCCGGCACGACCAGGCATTTCCGGACCAGGGCGACGGCGTCCTTGTCTCCTTCCAGAACTTGCCCGGGGGTCCACCACTCGATTTGCTCGAAGACTTCGTGGACGGCAGTTCCGAACTCCTGGCCGCCGCGCGAAACGGCCGCCGGGGCAGCCTGGGCCAGCGAGTCATGGCCGGCGTCAGAGGGCTTGCGTCGCTTTCGGCGTGGAACGGGCACGGGCAGTTGAAGCGCCGGCTGGGCGGGTGCCATTGCCGCCAGGGCTTCCGGCTTGCCAGCGCCAAATTCCCGCGAGCCGTGCTCCCATAGCAGCTCGCCTTCACCCCAGGGAATTTCAGCCGGTGGATCACTTGCGGCAGGAAGGGGCCGAGCGACTGCGGAGAGAATCCAATCCCGCACCGGCGATGCCATCCGCGGTTTCTCCTTATTCAAGATTACGAACGTCGCTTCTTTGGCGCGGGTCAGCGCAACATAGAGCACACACAATGCCTCCAGATCCTGTCCGGCTTTCTGGGCGGCGCACAAATCTGCGAGGGTCGGCTGCCAGGCCTGCAACCACTTCGCCGGGTAAGACAGGCAGCCCCTGGCGCAGCCCTCCTCATCGCGGCTGATGAGGATGTTCTCCCTCCCGCCACCACCGGAATCCAGGTCCGGCAGGAACACGACATCAAAACCGAGTCCCTTGGCCTTGTGGATGGTCATGACGTGGATCGAGCCGGCGGCGGCCGTTTCCCGCACCGCCAGTTGTTCCAGTATGGCGAGCCAGTCGGGCAGGGTCGCTGCGGAGCCGGCTTGATGGGCGGCCTGGTTGATGTGGCGCAGACAGTATTGGGGGTAAGGCTCCCGGTGAGAGGATGCCAACGCGACGCACCACTCGTGCGTGACCTGCGGCGCTCCAATGTCGGCGATGCGCCGACGCCAATAGCGCCAGACCGAGCCGGCTGGAGCTTCGGCGGCTTCCGTATCCGCCACCGGTTGCTTCAGCACAGCCCACAGGGGCGTCGCGCTGATATGTCCGGCCGCCAGCGAGTTGGCGGGCACCGCGAGCCACCGCAGACCATCCACCAGGGCGGCTACCACCGGTGATTGTTTGGCCAGTGTAGCCTCGCCTTCGACCATGACTTGCGCCACCTCGTGCGAGCGCAGCCACTGAGCAACGGCCTCCGCACTGCTGTTCTTGCGGACAAGAATGGCACAACTCAAACCCCGCTCCAGTGGCCGCACCTTCTCCAGCACGGCCTTGATGACCCGCGCCTGCGACGCCAATTTCTCGAACGGCTCGCCCGCGGTCTCAGCTTCGGGGTCTTCGGTTTGATCTTCCCCCGCTTCCGTTTCTGGCGCCAGGAGCACCGCCGCGTAGCCAGGCTCTGCTGTCAGCTTCTCGGCGGAAAAGTGCGGCTGGTATTGCCATCTTCCCAGGGCTGCAGGCGAAAAACGGTCGGCATCCTTCAACGCCGGATTGCTATCCGGATTGCAGATGCGGTTGACCAGTTCAAGCACCGCCGGCCGGGAGCGCCACGATTCGGCCATGATTTGTTCCTTGAACGCGCCGGGATAACTGGCGGTCAGCTCCTCGAACAGGCGCGGTTCGGCGTCGCGCCAGCCGTAGATGGATTGCTTGGGATCCCCGACAACAAACACCGACTTGGTACCGTCGCCGTCCTGGATGGCCTCGTCCAGCCAGGGCTTTAACACACCCCATTGAATGCGGCTGGTGTCCTGAAACTCATCGAGCAGCCAGTGATCGAACTGCTGATACCACCGGAAGGCGAGCAATTCGAGGGCGGGTATGGAAGTTGTCCCACCATCTTCTTGACTGAGCAGCAGCGGGAGGTCGGCGAATGTCAGGCGACCTTTGCTTCGGGAGAGCATGTCGTAAAGCGCTTCGTAGCGGAACACGATTTCGTGAATGGCAGTAGTCTTGCGGGACAGTGCCGCGCATTCTGATGCCTGCCAGGCTCCGAGGATGGGCTTGAGGAGCTGCAGGATCGAAGCGGGAACGGTGCGAGGCTTCTTGTAAAACTCAAACGTCCATTCTTGCTCGGGCCAGTGATGCCAGAGTTCCGCCAGCTTTCCATCTTCCTTCAACCAGGCGGCAATATCGCCGGCCCCGCTGCCAGGAATGCGCCCGGCCAGCCAGTTCAGCGCCTTGGCCAGCGACTTGGAGATGGTCGCATTCCCAAAATCCTGCCCGGACACTTGGTTCGCCAGTGCGGCGGCTTGCGGCTTCCATTGCGCATCGGGTAAACCCGGTATTTCCCCAGTCCAGAAAGCGCTCCCGCCCCAGGCTTCCACTTTCGGCAGCGCCTGGAGCAGCTTGTGATAGTCTTTCACAAACCGGCCCAACTCTGTCCGCAGGCTGCTGGAGGACTTGAGCGTGGCGAGCTTCAGGGTCTGATAGAAGTCAAACAGGTCCTTCGGCGGCACGGCGCGAAACACTTCGCCGACCCATTCCTCCTGCTCCCGTTCAGCGGTGGCTTTGTCTAGAATCTCGAATCCGCCCAGGCCCAACTCGAACGCCAGGGTCTGGACCGACCGCGCCATAAAACTGTCGATGGTGCCCAGGGCCAGGCGGTCAAACTGATCAATCATCATCGCCAGTGCGGATTGCAGGGTCGCCGCATCCACGATGATCTCGACGTCAGGGGCAAGGCCGGCGATGCCGCGCGACTTATCGCCCTTGACCAGCAGAGCCAGGTCGGCCTGCAATTTTTCGCGCTGGGCGGCGTCACCGGCCGCGGTGGCAAGCCGGTGCAGAATGCGTTCGGCGAATTCCCCGGCGCCTTTCCGGGTAAAGGTCATGGCGACAATCCTATCCGGCGAAATCTTTCCGCCGTTCATGGCCTGCAAGAGCAGCAACGCGATATAGCGATTGGCGAGCTGGTAGGTTTTACCCGTCCCGGCTGAGGCGCGGATGCTGGTGTGCTGTAGGTTCGTGTTCACGGGGTGTCTCCTCCCTTGCCTTGCGAATTTCCTGCCAGGAACTTTGCCCATTCCTCGCCCAACGCCCGCTCCAACCCTTCCGGGGCGAGCGCAGCCAGGTCGTCGTATTTCACCTCCGGCGCCGGCGGCCAGAAGATGCCGGCAACAATGCGCCGGGCGGCTTGCTCAGCCCACTCCAGGGCGTTCGGAATGATCTCAGCCAAACCCTCGAACTGCACGAATTCCGTGTCGCCGACCGCCTCCGGCAACAGCGCATAAAGGGCTTCGGGCACGGCGTCCAACTTCTGTTCCTTTTCGACGGCGGCAACGTAGAGAGGCAGTTGCAGATCAGTCCAGCCATAGGATTTGTCTTGGCTCTTACCCTTGACGATGCAAAGCGGCCCGAGCGGGGTGGGGCATTTTTTCTCGGACCAGGCGCGGAGATGCGTCTTGCGCGGCGTTTCGCTGGTCTTGCCAGTCTTGTAATCAATCACCCGCACACGGCCGTCCAGATGCCGGTCAATGCGGTCCACGCGCATATACACCGGCAACCCGGCCAGCGTCAGCACGCCGTCGAGTTGCTTTTCCACCTCCACGACCTGCCAGCCCTGCCGGCGTTGTTCGACCTGCCTTTCCGCCAGCGCCACGAGCCGCTCCTCAGCCGACATGAGTTGGAGTCGGATGAGCGGCGACATGCTGGCGCCAAATCGTTCGCCCGCCTCTTTTCTCAGCAAATCCAGCCAGCACGCCTTGAGCTTCGCCGCGTCGGCGAGTTCGCGCGCTTCTGTATCGTTGCCCCAGCGACGCAGGACGGAGTGGATCAAATCGCCAAAGCCGCCAGCATTCAGCTCGGCATCGAAGGGTTCAAACTTCTCCCATCCGAGCACCTTGGCAAAATAGAAGCGAGTGGGGCACGCGAGATACGCCTTAAGGGACGACGGGCTGACATGGTTCCACTCTTTGTTCGCAGAGGCGTTGGCGGGCGGACGCAGCTTCCATTGGGCGCGCGACCAGGGCGGCGTGTGCTGCAGAGGCACGTCAGCGGTTTCTTTGACAAACTTGAGCACGCGTGCCGGAAGGATTTCCGGCTGGGCTTGAAGCAGCACGCGCGACGGCTTGCAGGGTTCGCCGTCGGGATTCACCTGCGCATTCACGACCGTCACACTGCCGGTGGCGCGGCGGCCTTCGACCATCGCCGTGAAAAGAAACGCCTCGCGCGCCAGACGGGATTGGCGGTCGCGCAAGCCAAGCTTTTCGCGCACGGCCTCCGTGATCAGCGGGTCAGCCGGCGGCGCTTCCGGGACGCAGCCTTCGTGGAGGCCGGCGACAACCAAATGCGGCGCAGAGTCGAACGATAATTCCAGCCAGCCCTGCAACGCCAGCACAGCGCCGGACGAGTCGGAACTGCGGGAAATGGAGGCAAGCGACGTCGCCAGCCACTTGAGGCGAAGCGACAAGCCAAACTCCGCGCTCGGGAGTCGTTGCCACGCATCCATTTCGGCCAGGGCCTGGCCTGCGGCCTCGGCCGCACCGGCCTGTAACCACTCACGTAATTTATTTTCGAGCGTCCCAACTCCGCCGGCGGAGGCGGCTTTGATAAAGCCATGAACCTTCGCCAGCAAAGCACCGGCAGCCTTCTCGGCGTCATGCTTGCTGCCACAGAGGCGCTCAACGGTGGTAGCGGCGTTTGACACGGCGCTCTTCACCTCCCATTGCTCGAGCGCGGCAAAGGACGTTTTGGCACCGTAACCAACAAGCCATTCGGTCCACACCACGGGATGCCGCGCCACACGGACGATGGCCGCATGGTCGTCGGGCGAGTCCAGTGCTCCGGCGATGGCCTCGAGCAATTCCGGCCAGCCGTCTTTGGCCAGCGCTACTCCTTCCGGATCGAACGTGAGCCAGCCGGACTCTTGAAATCGTCGTGCGACGGCAGGGGCGAACGCTGAATCGCACACGCCCACCGCCAGGTCGCGGTTGCTCTTGCCGGCGCACGCCTGCACCACTGCATCCGCCAACGCCACGGCATCCGCTGCCACCAACGAGCGGGTCGGATCGGGTGTGGTGTGCTGCTTGCGATCGGACCAGAACTCCGCCCTGGGCCTGCCCCAATCGTCGAAAGCCGCTTTCAGACTTGGCGGCGCGCCGACCAGGACGGTGATGGGGATTTTCTGCTCCGCCAACCGCCGCCACGCCTCTACCGCGAGCCATGTAGGGTCGCTAACGCCCGCCAGGATGATTTCGTCCACACCCTGCGGGCAGACGGGAGCCAGGGCCCGCATCCGTTTGGCCTGGACTGGATCATCGAAGCCCCATTGCTTCCAGACTGCAACGACGCGCTGTTCGAGTGCCGCCAACTCTTTCCATCGGTCATTATCCTCGGACAAGCTCTGGGCAACCGCTGCAAAATCGGAATTCCCGGAAACCAACAACTCGCGTGCCTGCTCGATTTGCCGGATGACCGCCAGGCGCCAGCCATCATCCTTGTCCGCCACGCCGGAGGGAAACAACGTCGGCACCTCGTTGTCCTTCGTCTCGCGAACCACCCCGAGCCACCCCGCCCAGCGGATCGCATTCGGCATGACCTCGGCCGGGCGAAAGAAATCATCGGGCGTAGCCACCCGGGGCCCGAGGATGGCGCCGTTTCCATTCCGGGCGGCCTTGCTGACGAGCCGTTCTCTCAACCTGCGCCCCGACTCGCGGGTGGGCACCACCACCAAACTGCGTCTCACACGGCCAGGTTCGTTCTCCAGCCAACCAGCAAAGAGATCGGTCCAAGGCGCGTCCCAGCCCAGAAAAACGAGGTTTTGTGCCATTAGTTTAGTCCGTTGCTTTGTCTCGCTGATTTCTTTGTCACCATCTGCCGGCTTTGAGGCCTGCGACCGCCGTTGCGACTTTGCGGCAACGGCGGCAGGCTTGTCAATCCTTGGAACCATGATTATCTGCACCGTAAAGAACGAGGAAAACAGACCGGGCTCGCCCTTACGGTATGCCTGCGACCTTTTTAAGGCTTCAACAAGGATGTTAGTTGATCGCCAGTCCCAACGTATTTGCCACTGTGGGTGAAAGTTTTATCTTGTCTCTTGTCATATCTGCCTTTGCAGATAGACCGCACAAAGACACGCACTTCATTCCCTTGTTCCTCGAATCGGCCTATGATTCGGCCGTGACTATCTTGAATTTGTCTTGTCATAGTATTTTTATCCAATTGTTTACTTTCCCGTTTCGATTCTCGCTTTAGTATAACTCTCAAGGTGTCATCGTTCCCGGAGAGATTGCACCAACAGGGTGGCCAGCGCGCCAGGCAGTTCGTCCGCAGCCAGGTTTACCTGGCTCACCGGAAGGAGTTCCCGCAGCCGCAGTGTCTCCGGCCCCAACCCCAGCCCCATCACTGAGATCCCGTCCGCGGCGAGCCGGGCGATCTGCCGGCGGGCCGCCTCGGCATCGTCCGGCTCTCCATCGCTCAGCACGAAGACAAACCGGTCCTGGAAAGGCGATTCGCAGACATCATTAGCCACCCATTCCAAAGCTGCGCTGAGATTGGTGCCGCCAGAAGCTGATTCCGGCAACGATCCCAGCCTGGCACGGACGTCGGCTGAGAGCGGTTCGTCGTGGTGAAGCAGCCGCTCGGCATGGCTGCCAAACGAATAGACATTGAGCGGTGCGCCGACTCGCCGACAGACTTCGCACAGGAACACGGCGCCGTGAAAGGATTGCTCAATCCGCTTTCCGCGCATGGAGCCGGAACGGTCGATCACCAGGCTGAAGTGCGGGTCGATCCGGTTTGCCACGAGGGGCCGGCACCAAAGCTGGTCATAAAGCCGCAGATCGGCCTCGAACCGCATTGCGGCGTGGAGGTCGAGACGGCTCCCCCACGGGCAACCGCGGCGAAGGCGGGTTCTGTTATGGGCCTGAAACCAGCGAAGCAACCACTCCGCCAGCAATTCGATGGCCGCATGCTGGCGCTCCCAGGACAGCAGGTAAGGATCATGCCCGGTCGGTTTCAATGGAGCTTCATCCGGAGTTGGTGAAGGGGGCCGGGCACCGTGGAGTGTCGCAGCCAGTCCTGTCGCGG
This sequence comes from Verrucomicrobiota bacterium, assembly GCA_037130375.1. Lineage (GTDB taxonomy): Bacteria > Verrucomicrobiota > Verrucomicrobiia > Limisphaerales > UBA8199 > JAPLUA01. The sequence continues at coordinate 22,735 of JBAXTC010000015.1, forward strand.
GAAGATTCCCGAGCACGCGGCGGTCCGGCATGGCTTCTTGCAACCGGGAAAAGTAAACCAGCAAGGACTTGCCAAGGTTATCCTCGGGAGGCAGTAGCCGCAGGTAAGCCGGAAGTATGTCCCGATGCACGATGGACCACATCTCGTACTGCGCCATCCGGACGGCTTTCTCGAACGCATCGGGAGGCTCGTGATCGTCGCTGGCCGTGTAGCACCGGGAAACCGGGTTCCGGGCATAAGAGACAGACAGGTCCCCCAGCGCATCCGGCGCCGGCGGCAAGGCCAGCAAAACCCGCTCAATGGCAGGCCAGGCTGAGTTCACGGACTGCCGGGCCTCATCGCCCATAGGCTCTGCCGCCTTTCCGAACCACCAGCGCGTGAGCAGGCCGGTGAGAAACTGCGCCGCCGGGGGGCGCTGGGGGTCCGCGGCCAGCACGGGGCGGAACAGACGGTCATTGTATTGGCGGACCCAAGGTCGGCAGCCGGGAAAGCGAATCTGCATCCAGGTTTCGATCCGGCAATCCTCCACCACATTCAGAAGGGCAAACAGCCGCCGGTCTTTGAGCACCGCCACCGGCACAATGGCATCCAGACGCGTAATCGCGGCGTGAGCGCTCTCGTGCAGGACCAGGCCGCGGGTGAAATCTGCCGACTCGGTTTCAATCCGCCCGCCGTCAATCGAGACGGTGTCGGTGCGCCAGTCAAAACTCCAACCGCTGCCTTTCTCGCCAACAATCATCTGCAATCCGGGCCGGAAGGCAGCCAGCCTTGCCAGTTGCGCCAGCTCTTCAATAAACAGGGACCGCGCCATCGCCGAAGTTCGAGTGACAGGGACACCAGGCGAAATACCCGGCAAATTCCCACCAGCGGCGACTAATGAAGGCTCTGCGGGTGGCAAAGAGATGAGAGGGAGGCGGCTCATAAGCACTTCATTGCTCCGTTAGCCCGGCAGCCCGCAGCAAGGCGACCGCCGCATTGCGATCCGCCCCGTCGCGGATGCGGCCCAGGTAAGCAATCTCGATGGCTTCACGGAGCTGTTCACCCAGGGAATGGCTGGGCTCTTCGATCCGACTGCGTTGCAGCACCTGAAGACACGTCAGCAAGGTGCGCCGGGTGAAGACGTAACGCTCCCGTCGCAACCGCCCCAGCGCGGGCGCAGCCCCACCCATTCCGGTGGCCTGGCACAGAGACGAATGGAACAGGGCCAGCCGCGGCAGCACCTCGCGAATGCCGGGGATGCCGGCCAGCTCAGGGTAAACCGGCTGGCTGGTGGGTGGCTGGTAGCAGGTTCCACGGAAGGCATAATCAGGCTGCTCGCCAAAGACGACGCGACGGAGCATCGCCGCAAAATCGGATTCACCCGGCGCATCGGCCTGGTGCCAGATTAGCCAGCGGTCGCGAAAGGCCGGGCTGAGGACCGAGCGCCCAGCGTAATCGGCTGGGTTGAGGGTGGCAAACATGTGAAATGCCGGAGCGATCGGCACCGTTCCCGCAGCTCCGAACAAGGTGCCGTCGCTCTCGCTCAGAACCAGCGAAGACGGCTGCTCGATGACCGGGTTCAACCGTTCCAGCACCTGCGGTTCCGCCAGGTTCATCTCGTCGAGGATCACCCACCAGCCCTGTCGCATGGCTTGTGGAATGTAACCCTCCTGGAACACCCAGGACGGGGCTGACACCCGATCTTCAACGGCGAAGGTCCCGCACTTGTTCCAGCCCGCCGACCCGGCCGGGGCAAGCGGCGCCCAGCCATGAGGATTCTGGCTTTCATCGGCAAGACCACCCCGATGTCTGGCACCGGCACGGGCATCGTAAGGAACGTAGCGACCGATCAACTCGCCGGTGTCTGTTTGGCCGTGCAGGTTCAAACGCACCACCGGCTGGCCTATCAAATGGGCCACCCAGAGAATTGCCGTGGTCTTCGACGCCGCTGTGTCTCCTTCCAGGGCGACGGGCAGCCCGTGGCGAACCCCCAGCGCCACCGCCCGGGCGTTTCGCAAAAAGCAGCCGTCCAGACAAATGTGACGAAATTGACCTTCCGAAGGGACCAGCGGGCTGCTCGTCTTGGACCGAGGCAGAACCTGGTCCAGGATGCGCACCCAATCCAGGCCAATCTCAATCGCCGGCCCGCGGGTCAACGCCACAGTGGACGCCTGAGAACTGGTGTCGCCCATGCGGGAGCAGAACTCGGTCCAGGGCGCCACCAGGATTCTGGCTTTCTGTGCGGCCTCGACCGCCGGCGCCGCGTTGCCCAGTCCCACAACGAGGGCATCTGCCAGGGCGATGGAGGTGACAACCTGGTAACCGTTTTTCACGAGCAGCACTTTGGCTTCCGCTTCCTGGCCGGCGTCGAATCCACGCAGGAGTATCTTTTGGCCTTTGATAGGTGTCTGAATGTAGGTCTCGGGTTTCATAGTTCTTCCTCCAGGTTGCTCTCCAATTCACGGAGCAGGTTGTCGATCTCCTGGCCCCGATCTTCCGGCTCCGAACCCTGTTTTTTATCCTCAGGGGTTGGTGGCGGGGCTGGAGTGTTGGGAACACGGTCGGCGATGCCCAGGGCCTCCGCTGCCTTCCGTCCTGCAGGCCGGACCTTGGCGTCTGCATCATGCGCTGCCAGGAAGATGACTCTCTGGACGACCCGGTCACGATGCGGAGTTTCCATGAGACGCGGGCCGATGCCGGCGGCCAACAGACCGGCCAATCGGCGACCTTCCGGGTGCTGGGAAGCTGATGTCTGCAGGAACGAGGAGACGAGAGTGGCAGAATCCACCCCCTCGAAGGTCGTCTTCACCGACTCAGGGTTTTCCCATTCAAGGCACCCGCGAACCCAGCTCTTGCTTCGTTTGTCGGGCAAGCTCAGGGCTTCCAGCAGCCGGGCGGCCTGGCAACAAGAGCGTGAATTGGCTGCAAAGAGCGGCTGCAAGGACTGCGGCAGCATGCCGTCATGGTTCGGAGGGGGAGTGTTCAGGCCGAAGCGGCTCCAGCATTGACAGTTATCCCCGAAGAGACCGACATCCCGCTTCAACGAGCGGCCACAGAAACTGGCGACCATGCGGCCGGCGGCCGATGTGAGCCGGAGCAATTCCTCGGCCGACTGAAATATCTCGTTGCTCTGCGTCATCAGCAGGCCCAGAAGCTGGCCCAGCATCTCCGGGGATTCCTCGAGTGGCCCACCGATGTCGTGCCCGAGGCAACACCGCAGTTCAACCGGGGAGACATTACAATCTTCGGCGGCGCCAGCGAGCAGGGCCCCCACCGTTTTGAGTGTTGCCGATTTCCGACAGTCGGCAGCCTGAATCCAGATGCGCTCCACGACCTTCAGAAAGCTCGGCCGGGCGGCCAGGTAAGCCGCGCAGAATGTGAGTGCCAATCCTGAATCCGGCCGTTCCGCCAACCAGGCGGCGACCGCCGCTTCTGGACACGCCGCCGGCGAATCAAACCAGTCCCGGACCGGCTCAGGCAACCGAAGGACCCCCAACTGCATAAATGCCACCACCGACGATCCAAGCCAGTCGGAGGCGATTCCGGAGGGTTCTCCCAGTGACATCAGCACCCGGTTCAGCGCGCGCAAGGTCTGCAGGTCCATACCGACCGCCTGCTTGCGAAGCTCTTCAACCCGCGAAGCCGCTGAAGCGGGCAACTCCGCGATCACCAGGGCATTGAGCAGGCTCTCGAATCGAGTCTTGTCGGTCAGCTTGACCGCAACCTCGAACACCCGGGCTAATTGCGGTTCGCCACTCCCCCGCAAAGCAAGGCCGAGCGTCACGGCCAGGCACCGCGCGATATCGCGATCTTCATCCTGCTGCAATTGAGCCAGAAGCAGATCGACCAGGCTCTCAGCCCAGCCTTTCTTTGACACTATCTCCGGACACCCACGAGCCAATACCGCCTCCATGAGCCGCAATGATTGAAGACGCTCGCCCCATCCAGGGAGCCGCAGCGGCCCGGCCAGCAGATCAACGTCTCCCGTCTCCACAAAGCCCAAAGCACCCCGCGTGTGCTCCATCATCTCCGGGCGAATGCGGTTCAGCAGACACTCAGCCGGCAGTTCCGTGTCCGGCACCCCCAGGCGGGCCAGGCAGGCTATTGCGGCCAGGACCATCTCGAGTTCCTGGTTGCGAAGCACGCTGACTACCAGCGGAGCCAATGATCGCAGGCCGCTCCTTCCGACGGTTTCGAGCAGAGCAATGGCATGATCCTCGGGGCCGTAACGAAATTGGCCTTCCTTGTCGAACGCACTCTCCAGGATCCGCGACCACGCTTCGGCCCGGGTCATTTCCGACTGGTTCTCAAGGAGGTGCTCCAGCACACCCAGGAGAGGCGCCGGGCCGGGATAAGCTTTGTCGAAAATGGAACCAATCGCCCATTCTGTCCATTGTGCCACGGCGGTTGAGAGTGCGTGCATAGGCAACATTGCAGTGAAGATGGCTTGTCCAAGTGAAGCGTGTGCCTCAAGGGTGACCAATCCGCTTGCGACCGCAGGAAGGACCGCGGCGCCGTAATTCTCCAGGCGGTTCTTGCGGGGCTCCCGCGGCCACAGCCGCCACCAGGGCACCAATTGAACCAGTGAAATTCCATCCGGCGGAAATGCCGGCGGCACGGTCGAAATGCCCATCTTGACCATTCGTGCGGCAAGGATATGTTGGCCCGGCAACTTTGTGTTGGAACTGCCTGGTTGGACAAGTTTGGCCGTCCCCGCAGAACAATCCCCACCCAGGATCGTTGCCTTGGATTCAGCAAGGCGTGTTTGGTTCAAATTAGAGCCGTTTCTTTTATTCATGGCGTCACTATAATGGGTGGGGTGTGACATGCGCAGTCGCTGGTCCAGTCTTCCTGTTTTGTTTTCACAAAAGGTTCTTCTTGGTCCGGGGACAGCAGGCCATTCCGTAATCATGGCGCGGCCATCCTTTCTCCGCATCCTCCAGACGCAAGCTTCGTGTGCGCCCCGCCAGAGATTGCAACCTCCACAGGCAGGGCTCTCGATCGGCAAAGTTGGACCGAAAGTTCCTGGCCTGGCTTGATGAGGTCAAATAACCGGTCCTCTTTTGCAAGAATTGCCGGGGTGCGGCAGCGGTTGTCACACCCCACGTGTTAGGGTCGCTGGCTCACCACAGCATCACTGGGATTTGGAAGGCAACTCTGTTGCCTCTGTTATCTCCTGTCAGTTCAGTTGAATCATGGGTTCCAGTCTTTTGAGTCATCAAAAAGTCAAAGCCTGGTGTACATCTGCATGGCGCTAATGCCCCTTGAGTCGAAACTCCTTCTGGTCTGGCGGTTCTTGCCTCGT
>JBAXTC010000150.1:0-12784 GCA_037130375.1 Verrucomicrobiota bacterium
CCCGGGGAAAGTGATTTCGCAAATCTCTGACGGTGGCTGTTTTCATCGTGATACCAATATGTATCACCATTCTGAATCTGTCAACTGCGTTCAATTTGCCGGGTTGTCCTGGATGTCATGAGGTGCTTCTTGGTAGCGCCAACTATCACGTGACCTTCGGTGCCGCGGTCGGCATCATTGCTGGCCTTTTCCCCGTTTTCAATGCTGCCCGACTTGACCCCATTCAAGCACTCCGATACGAGTAGTTCGTGCAACACTTGCGGCTAACTACTGTTCTCTGGGTATTGGTGGCGATCAACTTGACGGGCGCAACCGCTCAGCGGGAATTTGAAACCACCCCTGAAGCCGTGGCCAAACGTCTCGCCTTGCTTGACACGTGGATCATCGCCCAGCCCAAAGCAGTCCGGCCGCATCCTGGCATCTCGTTTGATCTCAACAAATGCAAGGGGATCACGCTGAGGGGAGTCGGCGCGAGCCAATCTGATTTGGGGCAGCGGGCCGCTGATCTCGTGGCAAACGCCTCGGGAGTGCGGCTGCCGGTTCTCAAAGGCCACCCCGCAGGGCGGACGCTCGAACTTGAACTGCTCGCCACGCCCGCCCAGTTGGCAAGAGCAACCGGCTTGGGTGTTGATCTGTTCGAACAAGTCGGCGAGCAGGGATATGTGCTGGTTATCGACGCCAAAGCCGTAGTGCTCGCAGCCCGGACCGTCCCGGGGATGCGCCATGCCATCACCACGCTGGCGCAGATTGCCGCCGACCGCACGCTCTTGCCAGGCATGACGATTTACGATTGGCCGGTTCTCAGATATCGAGGTGCCCAGCAGGACATCTCGCGCGGGCAAGTGCCCAAGCCGGCAACACTTAATCGCCTCGCAGAGGTGCTGGCCCTGTCGAAAATGAACGAGCTCGAACTCTACATCGAGCATGAGTACAAGTACAAGGCTTTTCCGGACATCTCACCGCCTGAGGGTTTAGCTCCGACGGAAGGCCGCGATCTATCAATTCATGCGGCTGGAAACGGTGTGGAAGTGCATCCGCTACTTCAAACGCTCGGGCATTCCTATCACATCCTCAGTAAACCCCAGTACCAGCATCTGCGGGTCGGACCGTGCGAGAAGACGCCCTGGATCATGACCTTTGACATTCGAAAACCCGAGGCTGTCCGCATGGTAACGAAGATGATCGACGAACTGTGCGAGACATTTCCGGGCGAACTGTTCAACGTCGATATCACTGAGATCGATGTTGACGGTTTGCAGACAAACGGCGTGACGATCAGCCAGGCGACTGACCTCGTATTTGGCTATGTGTTGCAGTTGAACGAGGCGGTCAGGAAACATGGCCGACGCCTCATGATTGCACAGGGGCCGCTCGATTCCCAAGGACACCTGGCGGGCATGGGGCCAAAGCTCGATGCGCTCCCGAAGGACATCATCATTGGCAGTTACTATTGTGCCGGCGGGCCTTACAAGCCGGCCTGGGAAAAGGACTTCCCTCGACTCCAGGAAAAGCGGATTGATTTCTTCGCTCAGGCATGGATTTATAGCCATGTCTGGTTGACGCCCTGGGTGAACCCGGCGGCGGCATTTTCGGACCTGGAGGTGTCGCGCGGAGCGATGCACGGCGGCATTGGCAGCATCACAACCGACTGGGGCGATGCCGGGCATTTTCACTTTGTTGGGGAGGAATGGTTGCCTTTCTTATACCATGGCGCGTGCGCCTGGACGGGTGCCCGGTTGGATCGTGATTATTTCCGCAAGGCGGTGGCTCGCATCGTGTACGGCTTGCGCAACGACAGCGCCATCCACGCCATTGAAAGCGCGAGCGACGTGAACGCCATCCCAATTCAGATTCGGGACAAAGACGGGAAGGAATCTCAAATCTCCACAACCTACATTTGGGAATTCGTCCACGATCCATTCGCACATCCTGACATTACGCGGATTGCGAACCCAGGGGCTGTTGGCCAATTGATCGTCAATGCGGCCACGGCTGCATTAGCTGCCCTCTCTGCCGAAACACTGCGGGCGACGAGAAACCGCGACAACCTGGACCAGTGGATTTTCGGCGTGCGCTGTTATGTGGCGCTTGGCCACAAACTAGTGGCGCTCGGTCATTACAACGACCAGACGGTGCCGCGCCTGCAAGTGGCAAGCGAGCTCGAAGCGGTGGCAACCGAATTCGCATCGCTCCAAACCGAGTTCCAGCGGCTATGGCTGGCGGAAGACCGCGACAACGACGGATTTCGAGAGTTGGTGAAGCGGTTTCTTTATACCATCGCGCCCTGTCGGGAAAAAGCCAAAGCGCTGCGTGCGATGAAATGAGGGTCCTTTTTTGCCCAACGTTTGCTTTTCGATTGCATGGTGGTGCTGGCTTTTGAGATCAAAGCCGTTGAGCAGAAATCGTGTTTCCCGAACCACGCCGGCCGGACCCGCGCTCACTTCACGGCCTTCCGTTTTTCATCATAGAGCTGGTGGTAGCCCGCCATGTCCTCCAATCGCAAAAGGGTCAGCCACTCGAACGTGAAGGAACGATGAAGGATGGCTTGAGCAGCGCCGGCGGCTCGGCGCGGTGCGCCAGCTTGCCTACCGCCAGGACCTGGTAAGGCGCAACCCGATTGGTGGCGGCTGGCAAAGACTCCTCCATCGGGATCGGCGGATATTGATACCAGAGGGCGACCGAACTGATCCAATCCGGGCGCTCGATCGAACGATAAGGGTCACCTTGATGTGTTTCCGGAAAGGCATCCGCCAGTAACAGGAACGCGAGAGGCCGTATGCGGATACGTTTACAGGCGCGGAAGTGAAACTCCGGTGTGCGCCATGTCCGACCCCAAAGAAATCACCAATGGGGACCTGCACACTCGGCTTGTCGAGGCCGTCGTAGTAAATGCGTAAAACCACCGATCTACCGTAGAATGGATCAAGCGCGCCAACGATGATTGTCGCATTTCGATTCTGGTTGGTTGACATGGCAGGCTCGTGGCCGCTAACCTCCTGACCATGACCGGTTGCAATCTTGCTGGTGCGGGGCCGAGTGTCCGCGGAATCGGCAACGACTCAGTGCTGTTGCCACGGATCACTGATTACCGGTAACTGATTACTGATTACTGACAGAGCATGAAGACGCCAAACCGACTAACTCAGATCGTCGCCCTTATTTTTGCCGCGATGCTTGCGGCCACGCCGGCCGCCTGGGGATTACCGAAGATAAGAGTTCTCGCCACCGGCGGCACGATTGCCGGCGCGCAGGCTACGCAGGCTGATGAGGGCTACAAGTCGGGGACGTTTTCGGTGGACGACCTGATCAAGGCTGTTCCGCAGCTCAAGAATGTGGCCGAGTTGTCCGGTGAGCAGATCGCCAACATTGGCAGCCAGACGATGAACCACGAGGTTTGGCTCAAACTCGCGGCTCGTTGCAATGAATTGCTTGGGCAAAGTGACGTGGACGGCATTGTCGTCACGCACGGCACGGACACGATGGAGGAGACGGCGTATTTTCTGAGCCTCATTGTGAAGAGCGACAAGCCCGTGGTGCTTGTTGGCTCGATGCGGCCCGCCACGGCCATTAGCGCGGATGGTCCGATCAACCTTTATAATGGCGTGGCTCTCGCTGCGAATCCAGAGGCCAAAGGCCGCGGTCCGCTGGTGGTTCTCAACGACACCATCCATTACGCCCGCGAGTCGCAGAAGATGCACACGACACGGATGGACACCTTTCATTCGCCAAATCGTGGCATTGCCGGGATGATGAACACGGGGAAGGCATTTTTCTATTCGCAGAACACGACGCGGCACACGACCAAGAGTGAATTTTCGGTGACCGGGTTTAAGACGAACGATCTGCCGCGCGTGGAGATCGTCTATTCGCACGTCAACCTCGGCGGTGAGACCGTTGATTTTCTGGTCAGCAAGGGCGTCAAGGGCATCGTGCTTGCGGGGGTGGGGGACGGCAACTCGACGGACGCGGTGCTTGCGGCGCTGGAGCGGGCGGTCAAGCAGGGGGTGGCGGTGGTGCGGAGTTCTCGCGTTGGCAGCGGCATAGTTGATCGGAACGTTGAAGTGAACGACGACAAGCTTGGTTTCATCGCCGGCATGGAATTGAATCCACAGAAAGCCCGCATTCTGCTGATGCTTGGTCTGACCAAGACCACGGATGCGAAGCAGTTACAGCAGTATTTTCAGGAATATTGAGCTTCCCAGAAGCAACCACATTGTCACATCATGCGCACTAGAGATCGATGTTTATGAATTGGATTATTCAGACCCTTCGGAGCTATCCCGAGATTGCCATCTTTCTGACGCTGGCGCTTGGTTTTTGGGTGGGCAGCTTGAAGATCGGGAAGTTCAGCCTCGGGAGCGTGACGGGGGTGTTGCTCTGTGGGGTGCTTGTCGGGCAGTTGCAAATCACCATTTCGCCGAACGTGAAGTCGGTGTTCTTCCTCATGTTCCTCTTTGCGGTGGGCTACAGCGTCGGGCCGCAGTTTTTTCGCGGCTTAAAGAGCGACGGTCTGCCGCAGGTTCTTTTCGCGATTCTCGTCTGCGTGACCTGCCTGGTGGCGGCGGTGATTGCGGGCAAAGTGGCCGGCTACAACATTGGCCAGACGGCGGGACTTTTGTCGGGTGCCTGCACCATCTCGGCGGTGCTGGGTGTGGCGACGGATTCCATCAACAATTTGGGTCTGGCGCCGGACAAGGCCAAGGCGATGATTGACGCTATGCCGGTGGCTTACGCGGTGACCTATTTGTTCGGAACGGCGGGTTCGGCCTGGTTCCTCTCGAGCATCGGTCCGAAGCTGCTGGGAGTGGACCTCGCCAAGGAATGCAAGGAATATGAAGCGAAGATCGGCGGCGGCCAGGTCGAGGACGGAACCATGTCCGCCTACACCAAAGTCGCGGTTCGGGCCTACAGCGTCGGGGCCAAGTCGCAGTTCGCAGGCCAGACCATCGGCCAGTTCGAGGCGCGGTTCCGAACCGAAACACCGCCTCTCTGCGTGGAGAACCTCCGGCGAGGCGGCAAGATCGTCGATCCGGACGAGAAGCTGATCATTTGCGCGGGCGACGTGCTCGCGCTTGGGGGTGCCCGGGCGATGCTCCTGCAAAACGAGGCTGCAATCGGCGTCGAGGTGGACGACCGCGAGCTGCTTGATTTCGCCGTGGAAATCCTGGACGTCGTCATCACCAACAAGGCGCTCGCCGGCAAGTCACTGAAGGAGATTCGGCAGGCTGATGTGAGCCACAAGGGGCGCGGCGTATATTTGCGCAAGCTCATTCGGGGCGGCCAGGAAATGCCTTTTAATGCCGCGACGAAAGTGGACCGGGGCGACGTGCTGCAAATTGCGGGTGCGAAGCGGGATGTGGAGCGGGCGGCGAAGGAGTTGGGTTATCCCGACCGGCCGACCGAGAAGACCGATGTTGTTTTCATGGGCTTTGGCATAGCGATTGGCGCGCTTATCGGGGCCATTGTCATCAAGTTCGGCAATGTCCCGATCAGTCTCAGCACGAGCGGCGGCGCGCTGATCGCGGGTTTGGTCTGCGGCTGGCTGCGCTCGGTGCATCCGACGTTCGGGCGCATTCCCGGTCCGGCGTTATGGGCATTCAACAACTTGGGATTGACGATTTTTATCGCGGTGGTGGGGCTGAGCACCGGGCCCAGCTTCGTGACGGGCCTGAAGCAGGCGGGCGTGAGCCTGTTCTGCTGGGGTGTATTTGTCACCCTGCTTCCGTTCGTTGTTGGTATTTACGCCGGCAAATACATTTTCAAGATGCATCCTGGCATTTTGCTCGGTGCTTGCGCCGGCGCGCGCACCACGACCGCGGCCCTGGGCGCGATTCAGGAAGAGGCCAAAAGCAAAGTCCCGGCCCTCGGCTACACCATCACCTACGCTGTCGGCAACACCCTGCTCATCATCTGGGGCGTCATCGTTGTTCTATTAATGAAGTAAATGAAGTAAAAATATGTCTAAACCAAGCACAACCCACATCACCCGCGCGCAAATGCGCACACTGGCGAAGCTCAGTCCGTTCGAGTTAAAGGATTTTCTCATCACCGCCGCCAAGGAAAATGCGGCGGGCAATCCGGCGCTGTTCCTCAACGCCGGACGAGGCAACCCTAACTGGATAGCCACCACCCCGCGCGAAGCCTTCTTTTCGCTCGGACAGTTCGCGGTGGAAGAAGCCAAGCGCCCGATGAACCTGCTCGACCTGGGCGGGATGCCGCAGAAAGATGGCATCGCCGCGCGTTTTGATACGTGGCTGGAGCGAAACAAGACCGGGCCGGGGGTAAAGCTTCTGCGCGAAGCTGTGGACTACGGGGTAAAGAAACTGGGATTCAACGCGGATGCGTTCATTTACGAACTTACCGACTCGACCATCGGGGACCAATACCCGGTGCCGGACCGGATGCTCGGGCACGCGGAGCAGGTCGTGCATGCCTATCTGGTGAAGGAGATGTGCGGGGGAAAGGCGCCCCGAGGGAAGTTTCAACTCTTTGCGGTTGAAGGTGGCACGGCGGCGATGTGCTACATTTTCAACACGCTCAAGGCGAACCGACTTCTCAAGAAGGGCGACAAGATCGCCATTGGTGTGCCCATTTTCACGCCTTATCTTGAAATCGCGGGTTTGGAGGATTTCGATTTGGAAGTGGTTCAGATCAAAGCCAACGACGTGCCGAACGTGGACCCGGAGGCGGGGCAATATCCCGCCGAGGAGATTGCGAAGCTCGAGGACAAGCGGATCAAGGCGTTTTTTGTGGTGAACCCGTCCAACCCGCCGTCTTTCGCCATCCAGAGCCAGACGCTTCGGCAGATCGCCAAGTTGGTGAAGACGAAACGGCCTGATCTCATTGTCCTGACGGACGACGTTTACGGCACGTTCGTAAGCGGGTTCCGCTCGTTGCTGGCCGAACTGCCGTACAACACCATCGGTGTCTATTCCTTCTCGAAGTATTTCGGCTGCACGGGCTGGCGCCTCGGCGTCATCGCCACTCATGAGAAGAATATTCTCGACGGGCAGATCGCCGGGCTTCCCGCGAAGGAAAAAGCGGCTTTGCGCCGTCGCTACGGTTCGCTGACACTGGAGCCAGACAAGATGAAGTTCATTGACCGGCTGGTAGCGGACAGCCGCTGTGTGGCGCTCAATCACACGGCCGGTTTGTCTTTGCCGCAGCAGGTGATGATGACGCTTTTCTCGTTGTTCGGGCTGATCGACGAGCAGGACACTTACAAGGCCACCTGCCACGAAATCGTCCATCGCCGCCTCCACGCACTCTACCGCGGCTTGGGTTTCCCCATTCCAACGAATGCCAGTTACTCCGCCTATTACATCATGTTCGACCTGATGCTTTGGGCGAAGCTGCGGCACGGCGAGGATTTTTGCCGGTTCCTGGCCAAGAACTACGACCCATTCGATCTGATCTTCCGCATAGCCGAGAAACACGGCGTGGTGCTGATGGACGGTGGCGGTTTTGGCGGGCCGAAATGGAGTTTCCGCATTTCACTGGCCAATTTGGCGGACGAAACCTACGAAAAGATTGGCGACTTTCTGGTGGACTGTGCGCAGGACTATCTCGGCGCGTGGGAGAAGTCCAAGCCAACGAAGCAGCAAACGAACGGCAAGTAAGAACGAAACATTAACCGAGACATAATATGGCAAAGAAAACCAAGGCCAAGCCCCTCGACACCGGCGGCCAGAAGCTCACGCCCTTTGATCAGTTCAACCTTGATGTGCCTGCGGCATTCCCCGAAACGGGCATGGCGGCGCGCGCGGCGCAGGCCATGGTCAACAGCGAGGCATGGACAGACGCCAGCCCGATGCTGAACCTGTCGTCGTTTGTCACGACGTTCGCCGAGCCCGAGGAGTTGGACGTAATGCACCACAACTTCATCAAGAACTACATTGACCACGACATGTATCCACAGGTCTTTGCGATGGAGACGCGAATGGTGAAGTGGCTGCACGGTTTGTGGAACGGGCCGAAGGGGGTCGAGCCTTATGGCACCGCCACGGTGGGCTCGTCCGAGGCGTGCATGTTGGGTGGGCTGGCGCACAAGTGGAACTGGCGCGAGGCCCGCAAGCAGGCCGGCAAGGACTTCAGCCGGCCCAACATGGTGACGGGCGGCAACGTGCAGATTGTCTGGAAGAAATTCACGAAGTATTTTGACATCGAGCCGCGCATTGCGCCGCTGGAGGTCGGCAACTACCGGCTCACCACCAAACACCTCGAAAAGCTGGTGGACGAAAACACGATCTGCGTTGTCGCCATCGCCGGCCAGACCTTTACCGGGGAGGATGATGACATTCAGGAAATCCATGACTGGCTGGACCGTTACGAGAAGCGCACCGGCATCAGCATCCCGATGCACGTTGACGGGGCGTCGGGCGGTTTCGTGAATCCGTTTCTGTATCCCGATTACAAGTGGGATTTCCGTCTGCCGCGCGTACATTCCATCAATGCATCGGGTCACAAGTTCGGCCTGGTTCCGCCGGGCTTGGGCTGGGTTATATTCAGGGAGCGCAAGGTGTTCAACGAAGATTTGATGTTCTACGTGAACTATCTTGGGGGCGAGATGCCGACGGCGACTCTGAATTTCAGCCGCAACGCCGCGCCGATTGCGGTGCAGTATTATCTATTTTTACGGCTTGGCTTCGAGGGATATCGGCAGGTGATGCAGCATTCGGTGGACAACGCGGTGCATTTGCGCGACCGCCTGGTGAAGAGCGGTTACTTCACGATCATGAACCGGACGCAGCGCATTCCGGTGGTGGCGCTCACGCTGGCGTCGAAGATCAAGAAATACAACGAATTCGATGTATCCTTTAAAGTTCGTGAGCGCGGCTGGGTGCTCTCGGCCTACACCATGCCGCCCAATGCCGAGGAGGTTCGATCGCTGCGCATTGTCGTGCGGCCGCACCTGAACCGGAACGTCGTGGACATGCTGGCTGACGACATCATCAAGGCGTGCAAATACCTCGACGAGCACGGTGGCACCGCCACACCGCCAGCGTTGCACGCCAAACACCTGTCCAGGGGTCACAAATGCTAGAAATGGGTTCGCGCGGGACGGGCTGAGGAAACGCCCCACCCGATGCGACGAGAGCATCAACCCGAGCAAGCAGAGATAACGGATGAGGGCTCAGGAATTTGAACTGCCTGCGGCTTTCAACCTGACCGCAGTCTTTTTCTTCGCGTTGACCGGCGCGTTGGCGGCCCGGCGGCTGGGCTATGATTTCATTGGCGCCTTCGTGCTGGCGTTCGCGACGGGTTTGGGTGGCGGATTGCTGCGCGATGCCCTGCTGCGGAATGCCGGGCCCGTCGCGGCGCTTACCAACCCCAGTTTCATCGTCGTGGTGCTGCTCGCCATGTTTTGCGGACTGTTTCGTTTCAGCGCCCGGCTGGAGACCTTCAATCGGGCTGTCGCCTTGATCGACGCCGTGGGGTTGGGCGCGTTTGCGGTGGTGGGCACTCAGAAGGCGCTGGAGTCGAATCTGCATTGGCTGGCTGCGGTATTGGTTGGGGTGGCGAATGCCATTGGCGGCGGGTTGTTGCGCGACATTCTTACGCGGACGGAGCCGTTGCTCTTGAAGCCTGGGCAGTTTTACGCTTTGGCGGCGTTGCTCGGCGCGGTTGTCTTCGCCGCGTTGACGCTGCAGTTTCATCTTCCGGTGGTGTCAGCAGCGCTTTACGCGACGGCGGCGACGGTTCTGTTGCGGGTTTTGGCCATTATCTTCAACTGGAAAACCCGCGCGGTGGGGACGCCGGCCGAAAGCTCCTGAGGCAATTTTGCGGCAAGCTCAAGAAAGAAAACGAATCAAATCAAATCAAAGGACAACCATGAAGACGACGAACCACGAACAAAACTGGCTTCGGCTGGCCGTAGTCGGTCTGCTGCTCGCTGCGCTGCCACTGGCGGCCCTTGCGCAAAGCGCCGCGCCCTCCGCTCAGACGCTCGAACGCCTCGCGCAGGAAGCTCACGCGAAATTCAAGGATGAAGCATCCGGGAAGAACGCCGATTATATCCCGTACCTCGCCAGCGTGCCGTCGAAGCTGTTCGGTGTCGTAATCGTGACAGTGGACGGGAAAGTTTACAGCGCCGGGGACGTGGATTACGGATTCGCCATCGAGTCGGTTTCGAAGCCGTTCACCGCGGCGCTGGTGATGCAGGAGTCGGGCAGCGACACGATTCTCAAGAAGATTGGTGTTGAGCCGACCGGGATGCCGTTCAACTCGGTCATCGCTGTCGAGTTGCTGAAGAATCGTTCGGTCAACCCGTTGGTCAACGCCGGCGCGATGGCATCGGTGAGCCTGGTAAAGGCCGGCAGCGCAGACGAGAAATGGGAGAAACTTCTCGCCTGCTACAGCAAGTTTGCCGGCGAAAAGCTGTCGTTGAACGCGGAGGTTTACAAGTCCGAGGCCGCGAGCAACGACCACAACAAGGGCATCGCCGAGTTGCTCAAGAGCTATGATCGGCTCTATGCCGACCCGCTCGAAACCTGTGACGTGTACACCAGGCAATGTTCGGTGAACGTGACCGCCAAGCAGCTTGCTGTCATGGGGGCAACGCTGGCCAACGGCGGGATCAATCCCGTCACCAAAGAGCGATGCCTCGATGCGAAGTATGTTCCCAAACTGTTGGCGGTGATGATGATGGCCGGCTTTTACGACGAGTCCGGACTTTGGGCCTGGCACACTGGTCTGCCGGCGAAAACCGGTGTGGGCGGCGGCATCGTGGCAGTCGTGCCCGGCAAAATGGCGATTGTCGGTTTCTCGCCGCCGCTCGATCAGGCAGGCAACAGCGTCCGCGGAGCGATGGCCATCCAATACATCGCCACGCAACTGGACCTGAACATGTTCGGCTCCGGGAAGTAACCTCAAACCATCCATCCTGTTAATCGAGAGAACGAATTCGCATGAAAACCAGAGTGCAAGCAACCAACCAGACCAGATGCCTGGCAATGCTGGCCGCGGCCCTGATCGTGTGTGCCACGCCGCCCGCCCGAGCGCAGACGGCGGAGGAGTTCAAGCAACTCAAGTCGGTCGTGGAACAGATGCAGAAAACCATCGACGCTCAGAATGCCCGCATTGCGGAGCTGGAAAAGACACGGGCCGGTCAACCGGCGGCCAACGCGCCCGCAGCAGTCGTGCCTGTCGTGGCGGCGGCAGCCTCGCCGCCGGTTCACGCCCTCGCGAAGGTCGCAGCCGGGCAGGATGTTGGCGAACAAAGCCCCGTGACTTTCCGCGATACCTTTAACGATCAGCAAACTGGTGCGCCCCGGCCCGGCAGCCAGACGCTCGACCCGAAATACAAGGGTTTCTTCCCCATCCCCAACACCCCGGCAATCGTGAAGGTCAACGCCAAGCCGCGGGTGGACTTTACGGACGACAACCGGGCCTCTGGCAATTCGGACCAGTTTGTCACGGCGCAAATTCCGACCAAAGGCACCCCGGCCTATGGCGGCGGCAACCAGTTCAATGCGAATGCCCGGGGTTCCCAGTTGAGCCTGGACGTGCGGGCGCCGGAGCTTGGGGGAGCGCCTCGGTTTTACTACGAGATGGATTTCTTTGGCGGTGGCACAACCGGGGGGATGACGCCGCGGGTCCGGCATCTTTATGGGCAGTATTACAACATCATCGCCGGTTTCTCCTACAGTGTCTTTGAAGATCCGGATGCGTGGCCTGACACCGTGGACTACGAAGGCCCCAACTCGGCCATCTCCGCGCGCCAGCCCGAGATCCGGTATCAGTTGCCCCTGAATGATCAGTGGCAAATGAATTTCGGTCTCGAGCAACCCTCGACGGATTTGGATGCGGGCACGCACGTGAATGCGACGGCCGCCAACCATGCGCCGGATGGCGGCTTTAATGTGCGGTGGGAACGCGACCAGGCGGGGCATGTGCAGTTCGGGTCGATTTTCCGGGCTTTGGGGGCGAACGATCCGGTGGCGGGCAACCAGACCGTGTTTGGCTGGGGCTTGAACCTGGCGGGCAGCTTTAACGTCTGGAATAAAGACTCTGTGCAGTTTCAAACCACCTATGGGCACGGGATATTCCACTTTATCAACGATAACTTCATCAACAACGACGTGGCCTACGACAATCACAACAATCTGACCGCGCTGCCGTTTTTCGGAGCGATGGCCGGTTACACCCACCACTGGTCGGATCGGTTCCGGTCCACGGCTGCGTTCGGATACAACAATCTTGATGACCAGCCTGGACAGGGGCCGCTGGCCTACCATGAAACCTACTACACCAGTCTCAATGTCATGTACCAACTTCAGAAACGGCTGACGCTCGGCATCGAAGGGCTGTATGGCCTCAAGGACGTGCAGAACGGCACATCGGGTGACGTGTTCCGCCTGCAATTCAGCGTGGTATATACCTTGTTTCCGACCGGGACGGAATAATGAAATACTGAAAAGCTGAAAGGCTGAAATACTGAAAAGCTGAAATTGGGGAATGGGGAACCTTGAACCTTGAACCTTGAACATTGAACATTGAACATCGAACTTTGAATGGGGGGCGGTGGGGAAAAGCTGAAAGGCTGAAATACTGAAAAGCTGAAATTGGGGAATGGGGAACATTGAACCTTGAACCTTGAACATTGAACATCGAACTTTGAATGGGGGGCGGTGGGGAAAAGCTGAAACTGGGGAATGGGGAACCTTGAACCTTGAACATTGAACATCGAACTTTGAATGGCAGAGTCCGCTTTCAGCATTTCAGCTTTTCTCCGCTCTGCGCTCTCCGCTCTTCTCTCTCCGCTTCACAGTTTCAGCATTTCAGC
>JBAXTC010000151.1:0-12720 GCA_037130375.1 Verrucomicrobiota bacterium
ATGCCTGCAGTTCGAATTCCTCGTCGCGCCAATCGAGGTGCTCGGCAACGAAAAACGATGGGTGACGGGCCTCAAATGCGTCCGCATGAAACTGGGTGAGCCGGACGCCTCTGGCCGCGCCCGGCCGATTGTTATCCCAGGATCAGAGTTTGTAGTTCCCTGCGACGTCGTCGTCGTTGCGATTGGCACGCGTGCGAACCCGCTGTTGACCGCCACCTGCCCGGACCTCAAGCTCAACAAGTGGGGCAACATTGTGGTGGATGATAAAGGCATGACCAGCCTGCCCGGAGTGTTCGCCGGCGGCGACATCGTGCGAGGCGCCGCGACGGTAATCCTGGCGATGGGCGACGGGAAATGCGCCGCTCGTGCCATGAATGAGTATCTGCGTGCGCCCGTCCCAGCCTCCGCTGGCTCGCCACAATAGCAGGGCTTACCGGCGGAATGGGTCGTATCGCGACTTCGTATGTCGGACTGGTCAACTCATCTATCCGGTCCGCCGCCGAACTGCTTCCAGTAAAGCTCCTTGAAGGGGTTGACCCTCGGCCCGGCGGCGTTCTCGTTGACAAGTTGCGGCTGCACGGAGTTCCACCACTTGTCGTAAGCGGTGTCGAGTTCCTTGACGACGTCGGGATGCTCTGCCGCGACATCGTTCTTCTCGCCCGGGTCGGCCTTGACCTCGAAAAGCTGCCACTGCTTGTCCCCGGATTTCGAGACGCACACCAGGTGCCAGCGGCTGTTGCGCACGCTGCAATTCCGGTATTTGGACTGCGCGGCCTGGCCGCGCTCCCAGCGGCCAATGTGTGTGAAAAGAACGCGGTCGGGCCAAGGCGCGTTGGGGTTTTTGAGCAGTGGGACCAGGCTGCGGCCTTCAACTTGCGCCCGCACCGGGCCGCTCAATTTTGCGCCGGCAAGCTCGGCAATAGTCGGGAAGAAATCGATATGGGCCGACAGCGCACCGACATCAGCGGGCTTGAAGGTGCCTGGCCAGCGCCAGAATGAGGCGGCCCGCGTGCCGCCCAACCACGGACTGTTTTTCGTCCCGCGCATGCCGGCGTTAAACACCTGTGTGCCAGCCGTGCCGCCATTGTCGTTCATGAACACCACCAGGGTATCACGCTCAATGCCCCACACCTTCAACTTCGTGAGCAGCCGGCCCACGTTGTCGTCAATGTTGGCGATCATGCCGAAGAACTTCGCGGTGTTGGTGTCCACCTTGCCGGCGTATTGCTGCTCGTACTCCTTTGGCACCTGGAGCGGGGTGTGCGGAGCGTTGCAGGCGATGCAGGCGTAGAAAAGTTGCTTGCCCTTCACCGAGTCGATCCACTTGAGGGCCTGCTCGAAAAACACGTCTGTGCAATAACCTTGTGTCTTCTCGAACTTGCCGTTGTGCAGAATGGCCGGGCTGAAGTAGGTGTTGCCCGGCGCATCCCCGCAACTGCCCGGGAAGGTTTGCCCGATGCCGCCGCCGCCGTGAATGAACACCTCGTCGAAACCGCGCCGGTTGGGCTGGTATTCCGCTTCATCGCCCAAATGCCATTTACCGAAGATGCCCGTGGCGTAGCCGGCGCCCCGGAGGACGTGCGCGATGGTGCTGGCTTTTAGGGTGAGCCGTTCGCGCTCGTAAATGGTATGGGTAACGCCGTTGCGAAACTCGTGCCGGCCGGTGTTCAAGGCGGCGCGCGTCGGCGAACAGGTTGGACTGACGTGAAAATCAGTGAAGCGCACCGCTTCATCGCGGAAGCGGTCGAGGTTGGGTGTCTTCAAGATGGGATTGCCATGGCAGGACAGGTCCCCGTAGCCCTGGTCGTCGCTCAGGATGAAGATGATGTTGGGATGGGATGGGTCTCCCCCGACAGCCGAGGCAACGAGGGGCACCAGCAGCAATAGTGTGCGCAAGAGAGGCATGTGCGTTAAGGCGTTAATCACAGCGCCTGTGCCGGTGTCACGCTTGCTTCGTGCGGGTCTCGTTCGACATTCGGCGGGAGAGCAGTTGAAGGCTGCCTCGCCTTCATGGTTTCAGAAGCGGGAGACTGATCGCGGAGTGCGAATGAAAGCGTTTCTTGCTTTGGTTCGGCAGCGGCGGTTTCTGCCGCCCTTGCAAGAGCCCGGGAGAGTTCGTCGCCATCGCAGGGATTCGGCCAGGGGACAGCGCCGCGCTGCAAAAGGGCGGCGTTTCCGTTTCCGGCGTTGGCACCATTGCGAACAAAAACTGGAACGAAATGCAGTTTCTCCAACTGCTCGATTGCACCAGCCCAAGTTCCACCCTTTTCGAAATCTGAGGTTACGACCAGCGCTGCATCAGCCAAAGCGTAGATCAGCTTGTTGCGATGCATGGCATGTCCCACGTTGAAGCCCGCCGCCGGATCGTAGGGAGATATCAACACCAATTTATGATCCATCAGCGGTCGGCGATTGTCTCTTGCCAGTGCGCCTCGCTCCAGACTGTCGGACATTACACCGGCGACTGTGCCGCCGACTTGCAACGCTCCGTGCATGGCAGCGCGGTCTATGCCTTTCGCCCCCCCGGAGACGAGCGTGCGACCGGTCTCGGCGGCAAGCATCCCAACATTTTGGGTGTAGGAAATCAGCTCGTCATCGACATGTCGTGAGCCGACGACCGCCAGGCCGCCTGTAACCAACAACGCCGCATCCCCGCAACCGTAGAGAACCGGTGGGGCGTTCTCTTTGAGCCGAGCCTTGAGGCGGCGAGGGTAGGCTGCA
The DNA here is from genome assembly GCA_037130375.1 of Verrucomicrobiota bacterium. Classification (GTDB taxonomy): domain Bacteria; phylum Verrucomicrobiota; class Verrucomicrobiia; order Limisphaerales; family UBA8199; genus JAPLUA01. The sequence continues at coordinate 2,722 of JBAXTC010000151.1, forward strand.
TCTGCACGACTTATGACCCAGATGGCGCGGGCATTCCAGTGATCCACCGCCTGACTCAGCAGAAACCCGCGGCCCAGCAGGCTCTCCAGGCGTTCCCGGCCAAACACACCAACACAAACACCGACCGTTTCCTCGGCATCTGGCCCGATCAAGTCTGCGGGTTGCTTTTGCTTCTCACGCAAAATACGGGCGAGCCGATTGTAATTGGTCAAGGTGAGTAGATCAGCAGAGCCCTCGTTGCGTCCAACAATGAGCGGAGCCGTCAGCAGCAGAATTGCCTGCGTGTTCGGTGTCAGGGGTAAGTTCATTCACCGTGCGCGGTTGAAGCCAATGCCAAAGGATACACTGGCCCACCGCCATGCGAGGTCAGCAAGTGCGCAGCAACGGTCAGTGTCCATTTTGAATCCATCATGTCATCCACCAACAGAACGGGACCCGCAGGCAAAGCGGTCCCGTGGACAGCTAATGAGCCATCAATGTTCCGTGCCTGCTGACTGCTATTCGCCATTGTCTTCTGTTCTGGTCGATCGTCGGTCTTTTCGAGGGCTGTATGGAACGGCAAATTCAACTCAGCCGCAAGCCTGCGGGCGAAGTCCGGCACGAGACCAGGATGACGGCGCGACGGGATGCACGTCACCCAAGACGGCGGTGGCTGGGGAGACCAGTGCCGCACCAGAATTGCGCACGCGGCCACCAATTCATCCGCGAAACGTCTGTCCTGATATTTGCCCCGGCGAACGAGATCACCCCAGCCGGCGTCATCCCACACGCAGAGCACTCTGCCGGGTTGCACCTGATTTGCGGCTGGTATTCTCCCCGAAACTGCCATGTGCGGCAAACCGCCGGTTGGCCATTGCTTGCGAGGTTCAATTGGCAAACTGGTCCGGCGCAGGAAGGCCACCGCTTCGCGCACAAGAGCCTGGTCAGTCGTTTCCGGCAGCGGTGCGAGGTTTGGCAATTGGATTGCACCGGGGTCACCGTCGAGCGCGCGAACAAGGAACTCCATGTGCCCATTCTTCAGGCCAACATACTCCTGCATTTGCTGATGTTCGGCACGTCGCAGGTTCGTCAGACGTTCAGCCCTCTCCCAGAAACCTTCGCTCAGGTTTACCGGGGTCAGCCTCCACTTGGTGTCCTGCTTTGCGATTGGTGCGGGCGATTCGAGCGCCATAAGCAAGAGTGCCTTTTCGATTCGGCCTTTTGTGGCGTTCACACGATTCATCAACTCGTTGACGGACAGACCGGCGGGAGCGGCGTGCAGAGCGTCCAACACCGCTTGAACTTCCTCTCGTGACGGGAAGGCGCTCTCAATAAAGTAATCGACAATGTCCGTATCTTCTTGACCGCTGAGCAACACCCCGCGAGCGACCGCTATCTGCCGGCCTGCGCGCCCGACTTGCTGGTAGTAGGCTACCACCGACCCGGGAGTCTGGTAGTGAATCACAAACGCAATGTCTGGCTTGTCGAAGCCCATGCCGAGCGCGGTAGTAGCCACCAACGCTTTAACGCGGTTGTTGAGCAACGCGTTTTCAAGTTCCACGCGGCGCAGTCCAGTCTCGCCGCTGTAAGCCTCCGCGTTGATGCCACGTGAGCGCAGCCATTCGGCGACCTGCAGTGCATCACGGACAGTGAGCGTGTAGATGATCCCGCTGCCGATGATATTCGGCAGGTGGGTTGCCAGCCACGCCATTCGCTCCGCCTGGCTTGGCATCCGCATAGTCTGGAGCAGGAGCGATGGCCGGTTCAAGTCGCCGCGCGAGACGGTAAGATTCGGCCCCAGAACGTTCTGCAAATCTTCCAACACCCGGTTGTTTGCCGTGGCGGTAGTCCCGAGCAGGCGGAGGTTTGCTGGCATGGTGCGCGCGGTTCGCTCAATGAATCGATAGTGCGGGCGGAAATCGTGGCCCCAGTCAGAAATACAATGTGCCTCGTCCACCACCAATAGCGAAATGCGCGCGGCGGCGGGGGCCAGCACTTCCGTGCGAAAATGTTCGTTCGCCAAACGTTCCGGCGAAATGAGCAGGATGTCCACCTCGTTCCGCTCCAAGCTTGCCTCGACCCCCTGCCATTCATCCGTGTTTTCGGAGTTGATGGTGAAAGCACGCACGCCCATGCGCTCTGCGGCGGGGATCTGGTTCCGCATGAGTGCCAGCAAAGGCGAGATGAGCAACGCCGGCCCTGCTCCTTGCTCGCGCAGCAGCTTCGTGGCGATGAAATAGACCGAACTCTTGCCCCAACCTGTCTTCTGCACCACTAGCAGGCGGCCACGTCCGTCCACTACGTGGCGGATTGCGTCCTCCTGTCCGCCACGAAAGGCTGCCGTTGGGCTTTGCGTGCCGAGGCGAAGCAGTTCGAGAGCGCGTGTCGGGTTGTATGGCATAGCAGATTAAGTTCAGCAGTGACGCAAGTGCATTCACGCCGCATATAGCAGCGTTTGGAGCTGCTTCAACGCGTTGCGGAGCTGGTCTGCCCCGCCGAATTTGCCGATGATCTCGGCGCACTGGCCGGCGTTGGCGCAGTGAGCACGCAGCTCGTCCGGGCTGGCGCAGAGCGTCCGCACTTTCTCGGCGGTGTGATCGGTGAGCCGATAATCGGCGCGTTTGCCCTTACGCCTTTCAGCCCGGCTGCCACGGACGACGATGCAGCCCTTGGTGAAATAGCGCTGCTCGGTGATGGAATGCGAGTCGTTGTCCCAACCGGCGGCTTGGAGTTTGGGCACGACAAATCTCCGGCACGTGTCGACTTCTGTGGGCATGGTCACGCGTGGGCTGGCCACCCGTTGGTGGCCAGCGCGGGAGGGGCGATTGGTGCTGTGCCCTGTGTCCTCATAGTCGGTTAGGCGGAGAGCCTGTCGGCACAGGAACGCAGCTCAGTGGTCAGGCCTTGGGCGGGCCTTTGAGGAACGGCGAAAACAGATCAATCGGGATCGGCAGGAAGGTCGTCGTGTTGTGCTCGCTGGCGATTTCGCACATGGTCTGCAGGTAGCGCAGTTGGAGGGCGATCGGCTCTTTGCTGATCATCGTGGCGGCTTGGACCATCTTTTCGGCGGCCTGGAATTCGCCTTCGGCGTTCACGATCTTGGCGCGTCGCTCACGTTCGGCCTCGGCTTGTTTGGCCATCGCGCGCTTCATGCTGTCCGGCAGCGCAACGTCCTTCACCTCGACGGCGGTGACTTTGATGCCCCACGGCTCGGTTTGGCGGTCGATGATCTCCTGCAGCTTCTGGTTGATCACATCGCGTTGCGACAGCAGGTCATCCAACGGAGCCTGGCCGAGGACACTGCGGAGGGTCGTTTGCGCAATGAGCGAGGTCGCTTTCCAGAAGTTCTCGACCTTAACCACCGCGGCAATCGGGTCCACGACGCGAAAATAGACCACTGCATCAACCGTGGCGGGCACGTTGTCACGGGTCATGATCTCCTGTTTGGCGACGTCGATGGTGACGACGCGCAGGTCCATCTTGACCATGCGGTCCACGACGGGGATCAGGAGGATCAAGCCCGGTCCTTTGGCGCTGAGCAGTTTGCCAAGCCGGAAAACGACGCCACGCTCGTATTCGCGCAGGATGCGGACGGCTTGAGGCAGGATGATCGCGGCGAGGATAACCAGCGGCACGAAGCCGGCAGCCAGACCAAGCAATTTCTTTATCAGTTCTTCCATAATTCTCCGGTTACGTTTGTTTTTGTTTCACTGTCAAAGTCAGGCCATTGATGGCGGTAATTTCCACCGACTGACCCGGCTCAATTGGGACTTCGCTGGTCGCGTTCCAGTATTCGCCCTCGACAAAGACTTTGCCGCTGGCGCCATCGATGCGCGCCAAGGCGGGGATGGTTTTTCCCAGCATGGTTTCTTTGCCGACGCGCACCGGCTGAAATTGGGCACGCACGCCCTTGCCCACGATAAACATGAAAAACGCCGCGGTAACCAAGGTCGCTGGAATGATGTAGGCGAGTGAGAGATGAAATGCCGGGTCGGAGCGGTTGAAGAGCATCAAGGCGCCCAGGAAAAACGCCGCGATGCCGCCGAAAGTCAGAACTCCGTGCGTCGGCGCAAAAATGTCCACGATGAACAAGGCCAACGCCAAGCCGATAAGGGCCAGGCCGGCGATGTTGATGGGGAGAATGGCGGACATGCAGAGAACCAAGATGAGGGCAATCGAGCCCGCCACGCCCGGCAGAATCGCGCCGGGGCTGCTCAACTCGCCAATAATCCCGTAAATCACGACCAGCATGAGGACAAACATCACCTCCGGTCGCAAAACCATTTGCAGAAAACTCTCGCTGAAGGTCATCGGGATCGGCACGACCGTTGCTTTGTCAGTTTGCAGCTCTTGCCCGTTGACTTCGCGACCGTTGATTTGCTCCAGCAAATCGGGGATGTCCTTGGCAATCAGGTCGATCACCTTGATCTCGAGCGCTTTTTCCGCGGTGATGGAGGCGCTGTCGAGGACGGCGGACTTGGCCCACTCAACGTTGCGATGTCGTTTGTCCGCGATGGACTCGGCAAAAGTCAACGTGTCGTTCTCCTGCTTCTTTTTCATCACGTCATCGATCTTCTCCACCTCACCACTCATGCCAAGGTTTACCGGGTGGGCCGCGCCGATCCGGGTGTGTGGCGCCATGGCCGCAATGTCGGCAGCCATGGTGATAAAGACGCCCGCACTGCCCGCGCGAGCCGGAGCCGGGGCCACATACACAACGATAGGAACTTTCGCGGCATACAGCTTCTCGACGATGTCCTTGGTGGAATCGAGCAGGCCGCCCGGGGTGTCGAGCTGAATGACGAGGCAGACGTTATTTCGCGTGCCGGCCAGGTCGATGGCGCGAGCAATATAGCTGGCAGTGGCGGGGCCAATTGCGCCGTTGATCTTGATCAAGCCGGCATCCGCAGCCGGCAGGCTGGCCGCAAGCCCGCAGGTCAATCCCACCAACAGAATTAGCGCCCAATGCTTCATTGCATCCTCAATATGATTAACATTACATCAGAAGGGCAGGGGAGTGCAAACGATTATATATGAGGTCTGAAGGTCAGCCGTCGGTTCGTCGAGAATAAAGTCGGTATTGAAACCGGCTAACGAGTTTATTGTTCTCCTGAAAGCGGGCCTCCTTGCGGAGTGCCCTCTTCTCTAACCACGCGCGTTCCCTCCGACAGCACCAGATGGGCCTTGAGTCAGGCCTCACTGGTGCCCCATCGGAAGCACGATTGATACGACTCAGGATATGCTCCAATGCCATTACCGCGCGCCGCGCTGCGCCACTATCAAGTCTCGCACACCTCTCGGGTCGGGGATCGACATGAGCTTCTCCGATGCCTCAACGGTGGCCGAGGTGGAGATCGTCATGTCGCCGATCCCTACGAGCCGCTGGAAAACGCTCTGGTCGATGTCGATCGACAGAATGTCCCGCGAATTGAAATCCTGGTAGCACTTGGACAGAAGGCCGCGCTCCACTGTGATTCGCTCGGGATGAATCCTTAGCACCGTCGAGGCCCGGCGGAAATACGCGACGATGGGCGGGATGATGAGCCAGAAGAAGAAGAGGTGCCAGAAGAATCCCCACCAGGAGGGGTGAATCTCCGCCAACACCTGAGTCTGGGCCTCGGGGAGTGGACCCCCTACGGAGGTCGGGGTCTGAGCTTGCGCCGCCTTTTCCGCAATCGGATAACCGCAGGCGGGGCAGGCGTGCGCTTCGGTCGAAACCTGCTTCGCACATTCGGGACAGTTCATGAGAGCCATGCCTCCCGAATAAGTCTTCCGGTCACAGCCGTCAACCGAAAAATCCTGGTGAATGTTAGAAATGGCACAGGCAGCACCGATGCACTTCAAGTGAACGAAGCGTGTCGAGGGAAACCTGTTCTATTCAGCTCTTCCGGAATGGCGGAGGAACGGCAATTTCACCGTCTTTTGCAGGAACTGGAGCAGCGATTTCTTCTTCTTTTGCTCCCCACCGATGGGCGCGCAGGAATGACTGCAGATCGGGCACAGCTTCAAGACCTTGCCGCCCCGGCGTCGGAGTCGGTGGACACAGTCGTCACACAGGACCTCGCGGCAGTGGGTGCATTGGTGGGTGGCGGCGGCCTGGGGATGACGCGGGCAAATCAGCGAGCCATCGGACAAGACCACCGGCGGGGCAGGGCGTGGAACATCGAATTTTGGAATGGCAATCGTGACTTCTGTGTTCTCGACCCGCAGTTCGACGTCTCCCACGCGCAAAGTCTGACCGGCCGACAGCTTGGCTTCTTGAACCTGTCCACCGTCCACGAAAATTCCATTGGTCGAATCGCAATCCCGCACCGTCACCCCGTCCTCGGTAAGCACGATCTGACAATGCGTCGCGGAAACTGTGGAATGATCGAGCTGGAAATCGTTCTTGGCGCTGCGCCCCAAATGGTTCACACCAAGGTTGAGTTCGATCACCCCGTTTTCAAAGCCGTCGGATATGATGAGTAATCTGGCCATTGCTGCGACTTTCGGCTATCACTGGATACTACCGTAGCGCAGCGGCAATGTCGATAGGAAACTGATCTTCAGTATGAGTTATCTCAAAACGTCTTTGCTGGGCGCTTCGGGTTCTTAGCGGAGGCAAAGTGCGCCGACTCCCGTCGGCGGCTACGGATTGTTGAATGCGTGCTGGCGGTGGTCCGTTTGGGAGTCTGCGTTTGGAGTTGCACGAATCAATGGCTGGTGTACACTAGCTTTCATGAAATCACGGGTTTGGCTCGGGCTTTTGCTTTTCGTCCTTCTCATCGCCGGTTGTCGCACAGCGTTCTGTTGGGCGTGGGAAAAAGTCGGCGTCTATAAGCGCGACTTGCTGAAGAAAGCCGTTATGGCCGCGCGCGACGATCAAAAGGCGGCGATCGAGCAATTCAAGGACGCGCTCACATCCAGAGGGACAACGGCAAACTCCTGAATGACATGAATGCCGAGATCGCGCAGGCGGATAAGTTTATCAACATGCTGCCTTGGCTGGTTTAACTACCGAACTCCCAATTTCAAGATTATGGAAGATAAAATTCTAAACCTGCTGCGGCGCAGGAATTATACGCCGCTCAACGCCGCGGAGATGCGGACCAAGCTGGGGCTGACGAAGCCCCAGCAAAAGCAATTTGAGCAGGTACTTGCGCAGATGGAGCGCCGCGGCCAGGTGGCTCGGATCAAAGAGGGCACGCGCTACGCCCTGCCGATCGAAGCGGATTTGGTGCCGGGCCGCATCCGCATGAACCGGGCGGGAGTCGGGTTTCTGCAGCCGGATGATCCTAAAATTCCGGCCATACGGGTTCCGCCGGATGCCACTGCCACCGCCATGCACGGCGATCACGTGTTGGTGCGGCGCGATGTGGTTGCCCGCGTGCGGGCGCGGCAAGCCCCCGAGGAAGTCACGGGCAGAGTGGTTCGCGTCCTGGAGCCCGCGCGCACGCAGCTCGTCGGCACGCTGCAACGGGGACGGCAATTTCTCTACGTCATCCCGGATGACCCGCGCATCACCCACGACATTTATGTGCCGCCGCCGAGCGACGTTGGGCGGCCGGCCCGCGAAGGGGACAAGGTCGTGGTCGAGCTGTGCGAATGGAAATCGCGCCATGCCAATCCCGAGGGAGAGGTGATCGAAGTCCTCGGTCCGCCTGACGCCGAAGGAGTGGACATGCTCTCCGTCATCCGCCAATACAACCTGGATTTGCACTTCCCGAAGAAAGTCTTGCAGGAGGCCAACTCGTTCGGCCACGAAGTGAATCCGGCGGACCTGGCGGGGCGCACGGATTGCCGCAGCCATCTGGTCGTCACCATCGATCCCGAAGACGCAAAAGATTTCGACGACGCCATTTGCCTCCAACGGGCCGGGAACGGTCATTGGAAGCTGTGGGTTCACATTGCCGACGTGTCGCACTATGTGAAACCAGGCACCGCTCTGGACCAGGAGGCAGCCCAGCGCGGCAATTCGACCTACCTGGTGGATCGGGTCATTCCGATGCTGCCCGAGGCGTTGAGCAACGAACTCTGTTCACTCAAACCGCAAGTGAACCGCCTCACCAAGTGTGTCGAGTTCCTGCTTTCGGCCGATGGCCAGGTGCTGAAGACCCAGTTCTATTCGGCCATCATTCGCTCACAATGCCGATACAGTTACCCGGAAGTCTTCGCGATTCTCCAGAAGCAGCCGCGCGACGCCAACCAGCAGATGCTCCACGACGCCAATGCCCTCGCGCAAAAGATTCGGCGTGCGCGATTCAAGGCCGGTTCGCTGGACCTGGATTTTCCCGAAACAAAAATCCGGCTGGATGATCGCGGCCGGGTGTTGCGGATTGAAAAGGTCGAGAACGACATTTCCCACCAACTCATCGAAGAATACATGCTGCTGGCGAATGAAGCGGTTGCCGGGCGGCTCATGAGCTTGAATCGCCCTGCAATTTACCGCATCCACGAACCGCCGGACGAAAAGCGCCTCCAGGAATACCGCGAGGATGTCCTCAGCCATCATATTCCGTGCGCTAACTTGTCGAACCGTCACGAAGTGCAGCGGCTGCTCCAAAAGCTTAACACCCTGGCGATTGGGCAGGCGTTGAAGATCGGGTTCCTGAAGTCACTCATGCGCGCGCGTTACGCCGTCGAGCCGCTCGGCCATTACGGGCTGGCAAAAAAGAAGTACACGCATTTTACCTCGCCAATCCGCCGCTATGCGGACCTGATCGTGCATCGGGCTTTGTTCCAGCCTCCCGGCCAGCGGGTCGCCGCCGGTTCGCTCAAAGAGGTCGCCGATACAATCTCCGAAACCGAGCGCAACTCGGCGGACGCCGAGCGCGACAGTCGGGACGTGAAGATGTTCGCGTTCCTGATTGCCCAACTCAAGGCCGCCCGTCCGCCGGTTTATCCCGCGCTGGTAACCGACGTTCGGAACTTTGGGTTCTTCGTGGACGTGCCCGGCCTGAGCATGAGCGGATTGGTGCCGCTTTCCGGTCTGAGCGACGATTTCTATCAATTTGATTCGACGCGAAGCCAACTGCTCGGTCGTCGCACCCGCCGTGTTTTCAAACTGGGGGACAAGGTGGAGGTCCAGATCGCAAAGGTGGATACCTTCAAGCGCCAGGTGGATTTCAAATTAAAACCCGTCCGGTAGTTCCAGGGCGCGCCAGAAGTACCAGGCGGCGGTCGAGCGATGCGGCCGCCACCGCTCTCCATACTCGAGCAGTTCCCTCGGCGACGGCAGTTCCTTCCAGCCGTAAGTGCGCGCAAAACCTTGTCGCACACCATAATCGGTTGCCGGCAGCACGTCGGGGCGGCCCAGGGAAAGCGTCTTTACCGTTTCAACCCGGAATATCAGCCACTTGCCCTCGACTTTCCTCAACATGAACTTCAATTCCTGCACATAGAAATCCTTCTCCCCCCGAACTCGACCCTCAGCCGTTAGATCGGCGACCGCCGAGTTCCGGTCCGGCGCAACGGTGACGATAATGTCGAAGAATTGCACGTTGAGGCCGCCCGCAGCCCTTCTTGCTCCCAGGGCGGCCTGGACCAGTTCGTCCTGTCCGCTGAAGGTCTGGCGGAAATGGCCGGGAATGTCCACGGTGATTTCCACGTCGGGGGTGCAAAACGCGGCCAGCGCCTGGGCACCCGCAAGCTTTACCAGTGTCCCTTCGCTGCCGGAAAAGGACGCAGTCCGGGCAAGTTCGCTCAGACGTTTACGGATGACTTCCTCCGGCCCGGGGAACCAGACGCGGCTGCCCCAGAAGCCGAGGCCGGCCAGGATCACCACCACGATGAGGCGAACGGACCACGTTCTCATAACAGGATTTTCCCGACAATCCGGCCTCGTGGCGCCAGGAACTTAAAGTGGTCAGTCGAGGACATGGAGCGATTGTCGCCGACAAAATAATACTCGTTGCGGCCCAGCGCTACGGGTGGGACTTCCCAGTCGCAGGCATATTTGACGTAAGGCTCGTTCAGCCTCTCATTGTTAATGAATGCATGCCCACCGTGAAACGTGACCTTTTCACCCGGCAAACCGATGAT
>JBAXTC010000152.1:0-12620 GCA_037130375.1 Verrucomicrobiota bacterium
GCAGGGCGCGGCGTTGGGGCTTGGTTAAGCTTCGGGCATAGAGACAGATCGCCCGTTAGGAGTGCGGCGGGCCTGATGATTGGGTGCTGGAGAATAACTGTTTAAACAGACTGAATTTCTTGCCGGTCAGGTGATGTCGCCACGCATCGAGGATCACCGCCACCACAATCACCACCCCGGTGATGACGCGCTTGGTCGGCTCGGACGCGCCGACCTGGGCGAGACCCGCTTCCAGGGTGGCGATGATGAGCACTCCGAAGAAAGTGTTTGTCACGGAACCGCGCCCGCCCATCAGACTCGTGCCACCGATGACCACCGCCGCTATGGCCGAGAGTTCCAGACCCACGCCCGCGTTCGGATCGGAAGAGCCGAGCCTCGAGGTGTAAAACACTCCCCCCAGCCCGGTCAGCAACCCGAGAAGCGCGAAGACCGCAATCTTGGCCGGTTTGGGATTGATACCCGCCAGGCGGACGGCCTGTTCGTTCGTGCCAATCGCGACGAGATAGCGACCGAAAACCGTGCGTGACAGAACGACTTGCCCTACAACGATCACCACCACGGCGATGAGGAACGCTGGTGAAACCGCCAGGCCGGGCACCGGCGTAGCCAGGCCTTCCACGGCGCTGCCGATGTATTTGGTCTGAGAGTGGGTGGTGAGGTAGGCGAGACCGCGCGCGATCTCCAACATGCCCAGTGTGACAATGAACGAGGGAATCCCGAGGCCAACGCTGACCAGCCCGTTCAACGTGCCGGCGACGAACCCGGTACCGAGACCGAGGAGGATGGCGGCCCAGAACGGAAGGTGAAAATTAACGAGAGCCAACCCCACCACCGCACCGCACAGACCGAGCACCGAACCGACCGAGAGATCAATCCCGCCGATGATGAGCACCAAGGTCATGCCCGCGGCGATCACGGCGAGCGCGGGGATGCGATTGGCCAGCGTGATGAAGGTTCGGTGGTTAAGAAAATTGTCGCTCAAAAGGCCGAAGAGCAGCACCAACCCGAGCCAAATCCCGAGCATGGCCACGTATTCGACCAGTTTCTTGGGCCTAAAAGTCATGGGGAGCGCGGGTTTCCTTCCGATCATGACCGAAGATTACTTCATGATGAGATCCACTGCCGTGATCTGGTCCGCGGGCGGCGCTTCCCCTTTCAGAATTTTCAGCGCCGCCTCGATGCCAAACACCGCGAGCCGGTCGCCATGCTGGTCCGCCGTCGCCACCACTTGTCCCTTATCCAGCAATGGCCGCAACGCGCTGATGTTGTCGAAGCCAACGACCAGAATTTTCCCGGTCTTGCCCGCCGCTTGAATGGCGGACACCGCGCCCAGGGCCATGTTGTCGTTCGCGCACAGAATGGCCTTGAGGTCCGCATGTTCACTGAGCATCGCGCTGGCGACGTTGTTGGCCGTTTCCATTTCCCACCGACCGCTTTGGGTGCTCACGATGTTCACCCCCGCGGCCTTCATGGCGTCCTCGAAGCCCAGCCGGCGTTGCTGGCCATTGAAGGCGGTCGGGATGCCTTCGATGATGGCAACCTTGTCGCCCGCTTGAAGTTGTTTGGCCAGCGCTTCGCCCACCTTGCGTGCGCCGGCACGGTTGTCCGGGCCGACAAACGGCACTTTGATATCCGCTTGCCGAAGCACGTCGGCATCGAGCTTGTTGTCAATGTTCACCACGAGGATGCCCGCCTCCTTGGCGTGCTTGATGACCGTTACCATCGCTTTCGAGTCCGCCGGCGCGATGACGATGGCGTTGACTTGTTGCGCGATCATTTGCTCGACGAGATTCACCTGCTCGGCAAGGTCGGTTTCGTTCTTGATACCATTGACGACAAGGTCGTAGGTGGCGGCGTTGGCGGCCTGATGCTGCTTTGCTCCCTCAGCCATCGTGCTGAAGAATTCATTCGCCAACGATTTCATCACGAGCGCGACCTTCGGTTTGCCGGGGGCGGACTTGTTATCGTTGTTGGTGGTGGATTTCTTGCAACCACCGTTCAACCCGGCGAGCGCACCCAGGGACAAGGCGAGCGCCACGCTCGCGACAGAGTGTGAGAGAAGAGATATTTTCATAGGTTCGATAGGCTAACGGCTGAGCGAAACCTCGATTCGAGCCACTTCGCCGGTTCGCTCAAAAATCTTCCGGCTGTCGGTGGCATCCAGGCGCAACGGTTCGGCCTGCCGTCTTGCCCCGTTCGCCCCCACAACGGTAAGAGAATTTCCTTCCGCCAGCCGGTAAATGATCGGCACCTGGCAATAGGTGAAGGCGAGTTCGCCTGCCTGCAGGAGCAACTGCTGTTTGACCCCGGCCACATCGTAGCAGGCGAATTCAGTCCGCCCAGTGACGAACTCCTCCCGTCGCAGAAGACCCGGACAGAAGTGGATCTCCCCACCCTTGACCGTCACCCCCAGCTCGCCCAGGCGACAGATTATATCTTCTTTAACCTGTCCCGTAAGCCCGGGTTGGCGAGCGCCCGCGTGTCCGGGGGTGTGCGAATAAGGATCCATCGGAAACGCTCCGTAACCGTCCGGCGTCTTGTAATCACCAATGCCGGCGCGGATGTCGTAATAACAATCCGCCAGCCCTTTCAGGACTTGCTGCGGCGCGCCGGATGCCACCGCGCGAAAATATGTCTCCTGCGCGGCGAGCAAGAGCTTGGAGACCATGTGCCAGTAAATGCATCCCAACCCCTCGTAGCCGAAGAATGTGCCGGAACGGCCGGTGAAGGATTCGTGGTCAAAAAGGCGCTCGAAGATTTCCAGGACGAGCGGAGCCTCGCGTTTGACAAGGCGGGCGTAGCGGGGGCCGGTGAGTTGTTCGAGGTGTCGGCGGATGTCGCGCGCGTTCGTCACCGTGGCGTTAAAATGAACCCGCCCGGCAACGTCGCGTTCGACCAGTTGCCGGTTGCCGTCGGCCAGGAGTTTGCGCAGCAGCGCCGAGCGTTGCAACTCCTTCGCCGGGATGTTGTTTTTCTGAACGAATCGCGGAAGGCTGCGGTCGGGGTATAGCAGGTAGCTGTGCTGGTCGGCGCGATACATCGCGCTGCGCTTGAGCGCGCCGAGGAGTGCCAAGGACTCCTCGGCGGAGAGATGGCCGGAACTGAGCGCTGCGACCTGGCCCTCGAGCATCTCGTAAAGCCGGCGGATGGGAAGTTCCCTTCGGTCTTCCAGCCGAATCAAGTTGTAGGAATGATAAAGTCCGTCGGGTCGCCGATTGGTGTGAATGGAATGGTTCGCCCAGTCCAGCGCTGACGCGAAGAAATCGAGCAGTTGCTGGCCGGTGACGCGGGTCTTGAGGCTGGAGAATCCGTCGGCGTAGAGGCGCTGGCGATACTCGCTTCCCGCCCGGCCAAGGTCATCAACGATGCGTCTGCGCTGGCTGTCCGTGATCGGTCCGTCGAGCATCCGTTGATGCCGCTTTAGCGTCTGGTTCAATGCATCCAAGAATGCGGCAACTTCAGCCGACAGGCTGAAGTGAGTGTTGGCGCTGGGGCGGAACAATTCGTGGCAGAAGGTCAGGTAGCGGCGCAGGTAATAAAGCGTGACCATTGAGGCGCCGTTGCCGACGAGAGCGTTGTTCGCATCGTTCCATTCCGGTCGCTGCGTGTTCAGCCAGATGCCCGCGCCGGGTATGAAGTTAGATAGTTTGGCCAGCAAGGGAACGAGCAGTTTTTCTGTCAAGTTCACCAGGCGAACGTCTTCCTGCTTGTCCCAGACGAGCTTGCCGTCCGCGCCTTTGGCCCGAACGCGCTGGCGCACCAGTTCCTCAAGGTGCTGATCGAAGGCCACAGTTTCCTTGGGATTGGCCAGCAGTTCTTCGTACGGCTTGATGCGGTAGGGGACGTTCGCATAGGCGAAGATGTTCCGCGTGAGGAAGCCTCGCAATTCATCGGGCGCGTGCCGATCAAGATGCTCCAGGAGTTTCAGCAGATAAATGATCTGGTGATCTCCCCAATAACCGATGTAAGACCACGGGTCGTGGGGGTCAACCACCTCCCAGTCAATTCCGTTGCGCGTGATGCGATACGGATTGTAGCCGTCGGCGGTCGAGGCGTTGAGAAACCGGCAGATCATACCGGTCGTGTAGCCGGGGAACGAGAGGGCGAGCGCCTCCCAATTCTGGAAAATATCGCGCCAATTACCCTCATAATTGAGGCTCCGCGTCCCATCCGCGTTGCGCGTGGTGATGGAAAACCGATTCCACGGCCGGCTGGGGTCGCCGTGCCGGCGGCTGAAGGTGAGCGGGAGGTATTCGCGGCAGACGCGTTCGACTTGCGGGTCGCCGACAGCAATCGCCGCCGCCACCATGCGCCGATAGAGAACCGTTCGGGGCAGGTGACGGAAAAACGAGGCGTGACGCGCGGCGAGGTCTCCATTGGCGTTTTGCACGAAAGCCAGCACATCGCGGGTGTTCAGCTTGTAGCCGTCGTTGAATACGCCGCCCCGCATGATATTGAACAGCGTGTTGCCATAGTGGCGGGCGCAACCCAGCGAACGCGCCGTCTGCTGCAGGCCATCGGCTGTCGCGACGATGCGCTGCAATTCCGCCGTGCCGTGTTTTACGTCGTCCAAAACCAACTGCTGCAGACGGACTGGCTTCCGCAGAAGTTGGTTGAGCCGGGCGACATCCGAAGGGCCTTGGTTGACATCGGCCACGACAAGCCACTCGGCGCCTTGCCCGCGGCGCAGTTGCAGGTCGGCCTGCAAGAAATAGGCGCCGCGCTCGGCGCGAACCTCCACCTCCGGGCGCAGAGCCTGACCGGTGCGGAAGCGATCCAACTGGACCGCAGAAAGCAGGATGAGTTGGCGCTTGATGCCGACTGACCAGGCCGTGGTGGTTCTGAGGGCTTCGGCCGGTTCGGGGCGGTCAACCGGGATCGCGCTGAGACGGAACAGCCCGAGGCCGGTGTCGGGGAGGAGTTCGCTCTTCTTGTAGGCGTCGAGCAGCGTGCTGTATTCGAGATTGAACTGGCTGCCTGCGCCGCAGGGCATCAGATTCTGTATTCCGTCCAGTAACTCGATCTGCATCCTTGCGGAACCGGAATAGTCCAGCCACGCGCGGCGCACGATGCCGAATTGCTGGCTGCTGAACCAGCCGTAGCGAAAGGTCAGATCGAGGTCCTGGTTGATTTCCTCGAAGACGAGCTTGTTGCCCCAGAAATTCTTGTAGAGATTGCGGCGGACGCGGTAAATTCCATTGCCCCGGTCAGAAAACGGCTCCCAGAGATAAGTCCGGCCGCGACTGCGGGCTCGCAGCAGCGTCTTGCTTCCGGTGACATCTGCCATGTCGCGGATCTTATCATCCGTGTAGTAAGGGAAGAGCGCGAGGTTGGCGTCGCGACGGCCGGCGCTGAGCCCGCCGTTGCTGGAAATAAACAGCCAGTGGTCCGCGTCGCTGACAACCGTCATGAAGAACGGTCGCATCCGGTCATAGTTGGCAATCTGGTAGAAGTCCTCGCCTTCCAAGGTGACCCGTTGTCCCTGCACAGGATTATCATTTATGCGGAGCGGGGTTTCGCCCAGGTACAATTGTGGTTGCATCTTGGTTCTGGTTGTTTACCCATCAACGGCCCTGAGCCCGGCGGGCATCCAAATCCTGCTTCATCAGATCAGTGGTCTTGGCGTCAATCGTATAGAAAAACATGAAGAGCGCGCAGGACATGTAAAGCAACCCGGGAATGACGGACACCAGCAGCTTGATGCCTTGCAGCGCCGAGGCGGTTTGAGTGACATTGGGCACGTAATTGAAAACCGTCAACAGCCAGCCGGCAATCGCGGCGCCGATGCCCCAGCCGGCCTTTTGGGCGAAGGTGGCGGCGGAGAAATACAGCCCGGTTGCGCGCCGGCCACTCTTCCATTCGGAATAATCCGAGGAATCGGCAATCATTGTCCAGAGCAGGGGGACCGCGGGGGCATAGGCCATCTTGGCCAGAATGTTCAGCACGTAGATCGTGACGATATCTTTCTCACCCGGCAGATATAGGGCGATGAAGAAGAGGCCGGAAACGAGGGAACTGGCGATGAAGACGTTGCGGTTGCCGAATGCCTTCGCCAAAGGCTTTGAAAGCGGCAACGCGACGATCAGCGCAATGGTGCCGGCGACATTGAACAATTGGACGCTGTCTTCTTTGCCGATGTAGTATTTGAAGTAATAAGCAATCGCCGCGTTTTGCATGGCGAACATGATGAACGAGATGATGCCGACGCACGCGAGAATGATCCACGGCCGGTTCTTGAAGAGGTTCTTGAGGTCTTCCTTGACCGAACTGGGCAGGGCGGTTGATGGTTGAACCCTTTCTCTGGAGGTCATGAAGGTGATGAAAAAGAAGACCACGCTCAGGAAACCGAACAAGATTACGGTGTGCTGAAAGCCCATCACCTTGTCGCCGCGTCCAAAATACTTGGCCAGCGTCAGTGCCAGACCGGTGACGACAAACTGGCCGATGAAAGCGCAGATGAAACGATAGGTGTTGAGGCCCGCTCTTTCATAAGTGTCTGAACTCATGACTGCCGCCAAAGACGAATAGGGCAGATTGACCGCCGCGTAGGCGGTCATTAGCAGCACGTAAGTGGCGCCGGCGTAGATGATTTTGCCGGTCTCTCCAAAATGGGGAGTAGTAAACGTCAGGATGGACAGAACGGCGTAAGGGACGGCGCCGAACAGAATATAGGGTCGGAATTTACCCCAGCGGGTTTGGGTGCGGTCCGAAATGACGCCGATGACCGGGTCAATCGCCATGTCCCAGAAGCGGGCGACCAACATAATGGTGCCGGCTGCCGCGGCGGGAATCCTGTAAACGTCCGTGTAGAAGAAGAGCAGCCAGAACCCGACCATGTCCCAGACAAAATGCGATGCTGTGTCGCCCAAACCGTAACCGAGCTTCTCCTTGAAGGTCAACATGCCGGCAGTTTCATTTTGTTTGAGCGCGCTTGCTGCAGCGGGTCGAGCCGCAGTCGGAGAAGCGTGGTTATTAGAGTTCATATTTAATAGGGCGAGTGGGTTCAGGGTTGGCCAATGGCGCCAGCGGTTTGCTGTTTCTTTGCCGAGTCTTCCACGTAGAACGGAATGTTCACGTGCGCCGCATGCCCTTGGCCGTCAAAAACGTAAGCGAACAGGCGGTAAGCTCCTGGTTTGTTCGGAGCCTTTAAGGAAATCTCGCTGCTCCTGGGGTTGGCGATCAAACCCGGCACCTGCGCAGGTTTCGACTCGGCGTCGCCGCCGACTTTGGTTTCGGTGCTCTCTTCCATCACCTCCCAGCGGTAGGTGAGCAGGTCGCGATCTGGATCGCTGGCGGCCACCCTGGCGGTAGAGGTCTGTCCGGAATGCAGCCGGATGCTCTCGGGGGCGGTCTTTCCATCCAGCCAGGCGCCCTCGAGGCGAGGACTGCGGTTGGTGGGCCAACCGCCCGTCCAGAGATGGCGCATGACATCTACCGGCGCAGTTTCCTCGCCTGAATTAAGGAACATGCCATACCATGTGGGCGTGCGCTCCTGCTTGTTCCCCCACAGGAACACGTATGAGCCGAGACAGAGCTTTTGGTCCGGCTCGATGACCGCCCGGAAACGCGTTTCGTAGAGGTCGGCTTTGGTGGTCGAGTCATTTTCGAGCGGCGCGCCCCATGTGGTCTTGCCGCACTCCCAATGGCCGGTGGCACCCCATTCGGTGACGATGTAGGGCTTGTCCCAAGCCGCTTCGCGCAGGTATTTCGGAAGGTTGATAATGTCGCAATACATCTGGAAGGAGATGAAGTCCAAATCGGGCGCGCGGGTTTTGACCAGATTCGCCGTTTCCTTGTTGAAACCGGCCAAGGTCGTGGTGGTCGGGTGGTTGGGATCGAGTTCATGGATCATCCTGGAGAGGTCATTGACGGCATCCCAAACCTTCGGATTCTTCTCGAAATTCAGTTCGTTGCCGACCACCCAGAGGAGGAGTGCGGGATGGTTCCGGTATTCCAGAACTTGGGATTTCAGCAATTCGAACTGTCTGGCCACGGCGTTGGTGTTGTCGTAGTCGAAGCCGCGGCGTTCGTGGTCCACGTCCAACCCCATCGCGACATGCAGGCCATTGCTGAGCGCCCGGTCCAAAACCTGTTTGCCGGTGTCACGGCCATTGTCTGTGCTCCAGGTGCGAAACGAGTTGCCTCCGTGTTCCTTCAGTTTCTCCTGCGACCCAAGTTCGATGCCGGCACCCTTGATGTAAAAAGGTTTATTGTCGAGGTAAAGCTGGTAGCGGCCATCCGTGTTGCGAATTTCAACCTTCACTGGGCTGCCGGGCGTTTTGGTCTCGGCGGCGTATAATTCAGAGGTGAGGAGACCGGCTGCAA
The DNA here is from genome assembly GCA_037130375.1 of Verrucomicrobiota bacterium. Taxonomy (GTDB): domain Bacteria; phylum Verrucomicrobiota; class Verrucomicrobiia; order Limisphaerales; family UBA8199; genus JAPLUA01. The sequence goes on from JBAXTC010000152.1 coordinate 8,326, forward strand.
TGAGCAAGGCTGGCACCAACGGACCAAGGCGGCTCAGCCGGTGAATGAAAGGGTTCTTACTTGGTTTCATGGTTAAATTCCGGTTATGCAGGCGTTGTGCCGGCGGCTGGCTTGCTTTTCCGCGCCAGGAAGTTTTCCAACTCTTCGAGCGATTTGCCCTTGGTTTCGGGAATGAACAGCAAAACAAAAACCAACGCTGCCGCAGCCATCAGGCCGTAGCCCAGGAACGTGCCCGCCGAGCCGAAATGCGACAATTCCCAGGGAAAAATAAACGTGACGCTGGCGCTAATGGCTGAATTCCAGAATCCGGCCACCGACATGCCAAGACCCCGGTATTGGTTGGGGAATATTTCGGACAGCAACACCCACATCACCGGGCCGAGCGAAATTGCAAAAGAGGCCACAAAGCCAATGATGGCAAAAAGCACCAGCCCGGCCTGGATGTTCAGCCCCGCAGTGAGCAGGGCATCGCGATGGGGCTTGAGGCGTTCAGCCCCCATCTTCGCTTCCATCGCCAAAATGAAATCTTTGTCCGTGGGAAAGATGTTCTTTTCCAGAGTCTTGAGGTTGGCGATCAACTCCGCCGGAACTTTGTTCTCCTGGAGTACGACCCATGACTTCTCTGTCAACTGGTAGCTCGAAGCGTGAAAAGCCCAACTGCACGTCAGCAGCGACAGTGCCATGCCCGCGGTGCCAATCACCAGCAGCGGTTTGCGGCCCAGTCGGTCCACGAACCGGATGGCGACGAAGGTCATCACCAGGTTGACCAGGCCAACGAGCACCGCCTGCTTGAACGCCGCGTTAGTGCCGCCGCCGGCCTGCGCAAAAATGGTTGGCAGATAATAGAAGATCGCGTTGATGCCCGTAATCTGCTGAAAAAAGGCAATCACCAGCGCGATGAACATGATAAAACTCATCCGACGGCTCAACAGACCGCTAACCCGGACCTCGGGCGCTTTTTGTGCAAAGCTTCGCCGAATGTTGACCATCGCTTGCTCCACCTCGGCCTGACCGCAGGTTTTTGTCAGAATCTCCTCGGCCCGTTCTGTCTGGCCCTTGCCAAAGAGCCAGCGCGGGCTCTCCGGCACCGCAAAGAGGAGGAAGAAATATAGGATGGCCGGAACGGCATCCATCCCCAGCATCCAGCGCCAGTTGTTTGCACCCGCGTCCAGAAGAAAGTAATTCGAGAAAAAGGAGGCCGAAATACCCAGCACGATCATGAGCTGATTGAGCGAAACCATGCTGCCGCGGAGCGCCGGCGGCGAGATCTCCGCGATATAGACCGGCGCGATGAGGATGGCACCGCCAACCGCGATCCCACCCAGAACCCGTGAGAACACAAAAACTCCAAAACTGGTGGTCAGCGCCGACAAGAGGGCTGAGCAAGTAAAGAAGACGGCAGTGGTGATCAGAACCTTTTTCCGGCCGAAACGGTCACTGAAAAACCCTGCTACGGCAGTGCCCCCCAGCGCCCCCCAGCCAAGACAACTCACCGCCAAGCCAAGCAGCCAGTCGCCACGGTCCCCCGTCAGCCTGAAGTATTTCTGGATGAAAGGAACCGCCCCAGAAATCACCGTCGCATCGAACCCCCAAACAAACCCGCCCAGCGCCACGACCAACGCTACGAGCACCGTGAATCGCTTGCTTTCTGTCATAGAATTCGGATAATCATTTCTCGCAACCATGTTAAGTCGAACTTCGGCGCTCGCTGGCAAGGAGCCGTGCGTGTAAAATATAGCCTGATTGCATTTTGCAAATGCAATACAATGAATTACGTTGTTCGTCAACGTTTATTGAACACATTGAGAATCTCATGACCAGGCGTCCCTCCCTGGGGCCGCAGGGGTGGTGCGTTGTCGAGGAGGCCAATAAGGCTCGTATCTATCGACTGGCAGGGTTCAGCCTGATCGAACGAAGTCAGGTGCGATGGACCGACATCATCTTCCCTTGGCCATAAACCAATAACGCAACCATGACCGCGACGCCACACATCGAGCCTCTCCGCCAGCCGGTTCTTCACCGGATTTTTACCGCCTTCGCGCTGGCCACCTGCCTGTTGCTCCTGCCAGCGATTGCCCGGGCCGAGGAACTGCGAACCGCCGACCAGGTGCGGCGGCTGACTCCGGAGCAGGCCGAAAAACACCTCGAAGTCCGACTCAAAGGTGTGGTGACGTTCTATGACGCGGACCTTTACTCGCGGTTTATTCAGGACGAAACGGCGGGCATCTATTTTCAGGAAATGAACAACGGGCCGGCGTTGCGGCCCGGCCAGTTGGTGGAAATTGAAGGGCAGACCGGCGCCGGTGAATACGCTCCAATCGTCATTCCAAGATCGATAAAGGTACTGGGCGAGGGGACTATGCCTGTGGCAAAGCCCGTTTCCCTTGAGCAACTGGTCAGCGGCCGGGAAGACAGCCAGTTCGTCGAAGTTATCGGCACCGTTCGCTCGGTGCGGTTTGAGAATGAGTCCCGGAGTTTCTTGATCGAACTGGTGATCGGCGGCGAACGGTTTACCGCTTACTCACGGCAATTGCCCGTCACAAACACCGAGGAATTGGTCGAGAGCGAAGTCAAAGTGCGAGCCGTCTGTTCCACCCTTTTCAATCGGTTGCGGCAAATGTTCGGTTTTCGGCTGCTCATTCCGCGCGAGACCGATCTGGTGATCGAGAAGCCCGCATCGGCGAATCCATTTGATATTTCCTCCAAGGGCATCAGTAGTCTGCTCCAGTTCCCTGCGCAGGGCACTTTCGGCCATCGAGTAAAGGTGGTCGGCACGGTCGTTTACCAGGAATCCGGCGTCGCCCTTTTCATCCAGGATGAGAGAGAGGGTCTTTATTGTCAGACCCGGCAGCGTGTGCCCATCCAAGCGGGCGACCAGGTTGAAGTGCTGGGCTTCCCGGCTAAAGGCGAATACACGCCGGTGCTGCAAGATGCGGTTTATCGCAAAATCGGCTCTGGCACTCCGGTGAAGCCCGTGGATATTGGGATCGATCAGGCACTCGCCGGCACCTACGACTGCCGTTTAGTCCGCCTCACGGCGAACCTGCTGGAACATACCCAGCGCGGTCGTGAACAATTCATAGTGTTGGACAAGGACAGATTCATCTTTCAGGCTTTCCTGGCCCAACAACAGGGGGGGGGCGGGTTTAGCCCGGCGCCAATCGGCAGCGAAGTTGCCGTCATCGGCATCTGCTTGATCGAGCGAGGCAGTAGTTGGCTGGCCGGGGCAGGTTGGCGGGCCAAATCCTTCCGCATTTTGCTCCGCTCGCCCGGGGATGTCGCCATCTTGCGGTCTCCGCCCTGGTGGAATATTCAGCGGGTTCTTTGGATGGCCGCCGCCCTCGGCTTGATCGCGCTTGCGGCGTCGGCCTGGGTCGCGGTTTTGCGTCGCCGGGTGCAACAGCAGACGGAGATTATCCGCGAGCGCCTGCAACGGGAAGCGTCGTTGAAGGAGCGATACGAGGCTCTCTTTGAAAATGCGAACGACATGGTGTTCACACATGACCTGGGCGGAACGATCACGGCAATCAACCAGACCGGCGAACGGCTCTTGCAGCGAAGCCGTGAAAGTCTCTTGTCGCGGAAGATCATCGACCTGATGGCAGAAGACCAGCGCGCGCCCGCTCGCCGGTGGTTGGATCAAGTCGTCCAGGGCGCTGATGTGCCCACGGCAGAATGGGACTTCCTCAATGCGGCAGACCAGCGGGTCAAACTGGAAATCAGCTCACGCTTGATCGAACAGGATGGACGCATCGTGGAAGTTGAAGGCATCGCGCGTGACATCACCGAGCGACGGCGGCTGGAACGGGAGATTCTGGAAATCAGCACTCGCGAGCAGCGCCGTATTGGCCACGACTTGCATGACGGCGTCTGCCAGCAATTGGCCGCCATCGCTTACCTCGTCGATATGCATGCCGATCGGCTCCAGGAGAAAAGCGTCGCCGACTTCGCGGAGGCGGAGCGAATCGGCAACCTCATCAACGATGTCAACGGGCAGGCGCGCAGCGTCGCGCGCGGGCTGTTCCCCGTCCGATTGGCGGAGCACGGTCTGGTTCTGGCGCTGGAGGAACTCGCGGCCAGCGCCAGCAGCCGTTACCGGATCACTTGCCGTTTCGTCTGCGAGGCAACCCCCACCAAAGTCGATAGCGAGGTGGAACTGCATTTATACTACATTGTGCAAGAAGCCTTGTCGAACGCCGTCAATCATGGTAGTTCCAGCACGGTTATTGTGACGCTGGCTGCGGATGAAGACCGGTTGAAGTTAACCGTCCAGGACAACGGAACGGGATTTCAAC
>JBAXTC010000153.1:0-12546 GCA_037130375.1 Verrucomicrobiota bacterium
GCGAAGCCGGCAATGATCTTAGTTCCTAGTTTCATATCTTCTCTCTAGCCGGCCATGTTCTGGCCAGCCACTGTGGTGCCGGATTCTATTAGTTCGGTTGTCATAAATACCAATGTTTGGCCTGGCGCTGGCACCGAGGATGAATCTGTATCGGCAGAAACTGAAAACAGTTGAGGCGAATTCTTTCGTAAGTGCGGTAACTGGGTGCCACTTTGTTCTGTCGCCACTTTGTTCCTTGATTAAGCGGCCATCTGTGGGAAATTTCGTGCGCATCTTAGATTGTTCCAAAACCACCACCCTGGGTAATTGGAGCGCGGACATTCTTCGATGGTATCTCTGCTCGAAAAAGCACCGCCGCTGCGACGCGCCATTCGGACGCTTGAACTTGGTCCCAGTCTATACTATAACACCTCCGCGAAATGAACAACAATAATGGGCTTGCTCTGGTAGCGCCGCGAGTGTCGCCGGTTTTGGATCCCGGTTTTCGGCCAGCAGTCCTGGCGAACCGCGCCTTTCGCGCGGAGGCCAGGGCCACACGCGGCGCCGTTTCGATCCGGATCGGCTTGGAACAAACGGACGGCAACGTCTCGCACTTCACGACGCCGATTCTGCCGGAGAACCATCCACAGGCGGCGGGCAATTTCGTTTATCTCGAGCGCATCGCGAAATTCCTGCTCTGGTCGCGCGGCGGATTCCGCATTCACTTCGACGGACCGGCGCGGTTGGCCGCGAAGCTTGGGGACCATTACCGTGACACAGCGACCGGCAAGTTTGACTCGAATCTTGTTGGCGAGCGGATGTTCGATCACTCGATTGAGGTGCTGCATACCGACGTTGTGCCGCCGGAGCGCCGGAGCGCTGCTTCATTGGGTCGTCACCTGGAGGGCTGCCGCATCGGCTTCGACCTTGGCGGAAGTGACCGCAAGGTGGCGGCGGTGATCGATGGCAAAGTTGTGTTCAGTGACGAGACGGAGTGGGATCCCTATTTCGAGCCCGACCCGCAATATCATTACGACGGGATCATGGATTCGCTGAGAAAGGCCGCAGCACATTTGCCCCGGGTGGATGCGATTGGCGGCAGTGCGGCGGGCGTTTACGTGAACAACCGTGTGAAGGTTGCATCCCTGTTCCGCGGTGTGCCGCGCGATTTGTTCAACCGGCGGGTTCGGGATTTGTTTCTGGAAATCAGGAAGGCGTGGAACAACGTGCCACTGGACGTGGTGAACGATGGCGAGGTCACGGCGCTGGCCGGCTCGATGTCGCTGGGCAAGAACCGCATTCTTGGCATTTCGCTGGGCACGAGCACCGCTGGCGGGTATGTGAATGCCGACGGCAACATCACCTCCTGGATCAACGAACTGGCCTTCGTCCCCGTCGATTACAACCCGGACGCGGCGACCGACGAATGGAGCGGTGATTATGGTTGCGGCGTCCAACACTTTTCGCAGCAATGCGTGGGACGGCTGCTTGGGCCGGCGGGCATCGAGGTGGACGCCAAACTGCCGCTTCCCGAGAAGCTGAAGCGCGTGCAAAAGCTCATGGGCCAGGGGGATTACCGCGCGCGAAAGATTTACGAAACCATCGGCTCCTACCTCGGCTACGCGATAGCGAACTTCACTGATTTCTACGATTTGGAGAACGTTTTGATTTTGGGACGCGTGACGTCCGGGCCGGGCGGCGACGTCATCATCGCCGGAGCCAAGGAAGTGCTGCAAGCGGAGTTTCCTGAATTGACCGGCAAGATTGCTTTCCACATTCCTGATGAGAAGGATAAACGACATGGCCAGGCAGTTGCGGCCGCCAGTCTTCCGGAATTGAATCCGTGAGCCCATTTATGAATCCCTACAAGAAACTTGTTGCCGACTACGCCCGACTTTTCGAGGAAGGCAAATCCTATTCTCTGGGTGATTTCACGCCGGCGCCACGACCTGAAATCGCTTGCGATGCTCCGAAGGCGCTTTTTTTCGCGCCGCACCCGGACGATGAATGCATCGTCGGGGGCATGGCGGTGCGGTTGCTGCGCGAGGCGCGGATGAACGTGATCAACGTGGCTGTCACGCAGGGGAGCAAGAAGGAACGTCAGGGGGAACGTTATCGCGAACTGGAGAATGCCTGTCGCTACCTCGGCTTCGGGCTGTTGGCAACGGGGGCGAGCGGGCTTGAAAGAATCACGCCAAGAACTCGCGGGCAGGACGGCGAGCATTGGGCCAATTGCGTGAAAGTCATCCTCAGTATTCTGGAGAACAACCAGCCGCGCGTGATTCTTTTCCCGCACGAGCACGATTGGAATGGCACCCACATCGGCACGCACTTTTTGGTGATGGACGCGCTGAAGCTGATGCCAGCGGGCTTTGAATGTTACCTCGTCGAGACGGAGTTCTGGGGCCACATGGCGGATCCCAACGTGATGGTGGAGATCAGCGCCGGGGACCTGAGCGATATGATCACGGCGACGACCTTCCACGTGGGAGAAGTGAAGCGCAATCCGTATCATCTTTTGTCGCCGGCATGGATGATGGACAACGTGCGTCGCGGCAGTGAGTTGGTTGGCGGGCAGGGAGGCGCCGCGACCAACTTCACCTTCGCGGCCCTTTACCGGTTGCGGAAGTGGAGCCAGTGTTGCGCAACGAAATACTTTGAAGGCGGGAAACAGATTTCGTGCGAGACGAACGTTGGCGAGCTTTTCGCATGACAAAGGAATTCATGCGGGAGGCGATTCGCCTTTCCATCGAGATGATGCGCGGCGGCAAGGGAGGGCCTTTCGGGGCTGTTGTGGTGAAGGGCGATCGAATCGTTGGGCGTGGCTGCAACGAGGTCACTTCATCCAACGACCCGACCGCGCACGCAGAAATCGTCGCCATCCGCGATGCCTGCCGGCGGCTCGAGACGTTTCAGCTTGAGGATTGCCATCTTTACACCAGTTGCGAGCCGTGCCCGATGTGTCTGGCCGCCATCTACTGGGCGCGGATTGGAGAGGTCTTTTATGGCAATACGCGCACGGACGCCGCGAAGATCGGCTTCGATGATGATTTCATCTACCGTGAAGTTGCGCTGCCGATTCGCGAGCGCAAGATTGTCATGAAAGAGCTTCTGCGCTCTGAGGCCTTAATGGCTTTCGCGGAGTGGGATCGGAAGACGGACAAGATACTGTACTGACTAGTTTCCTGGCCGCGCCGAGATTTCGAGCATGCGCTCGATTGGCAGCCGCGCCCGGCGCATAATCTCCTGGCTCAACTCGATGCGCGGCGCGAGCTTCTTCATGCAGTCGCGAACCTTTTCAAGCGTGTTCAGCTTCATGAACTTGCACTCGCTGCAACGGCAGGGATCGGTTGGAGCGCGGACCGCGTCGAATGTCGGCGCACAAATGAATTCTTTGCCGGGGCATTCCTTCTGCAATCGGTGAATAATGCCGGACTCGGTGACGACCACAAATTGCCTGGCGGAGCTTGAACTGCAATAGGTGATCATCTTTTCGGTCGAGCAGACTGAATCCGCCAGTTCGCGCACCTCGCGCAGACTTTCCGGGTGGACGACGACTTTCGCTTCGGGGAAGGACCGTTTGAGCCGCAGCAGGCCTTCCCGGCGGAACTCGACGTGCGCATAGCAATTGCCCCGCCACAGCGTCATCGGACGACCGGTTTGTTCCATCACCCACGCGCCGAGGTTCTCATCGGGTACAAACAGGAGGTCTCTGTCCCTGGGCGAGGCGTTGACGATTTTGACGGCGTTGCCGCTGGTGCAGATCACATCGCTCAGCGCCTTGACCTCGGCGCTACAGTTGATGTAGGTGACGGTATAGAAATTCGGGTTTGTCTTCTGGAACTCGCGCAGTCTTTCTCCCGGACAACTTTCCTCGAGCGAGCACCCGGCGTCCTTATCGGGCAGAACCACAACCTTGCTCGGGCTCAATATCTTCGCCGTCTCGGCCATGAAATGAACGCCGCAGAAAACGATCACATCGGCGCTCGTCGCGGCGGCCTGCTGCGAAAGACCCAAAGAATCGCCGACGAAATCGGCGATGTCCTGAATCTCGGGCACCTGGTAGTTGTGGGCGAGGATGATGGCGTTGATCTGCTTCTTGAGCACGAGGATTTCGTGCGACAAAGCGTCAAACCGCGCCTGTGGCATCGGTTGGCGCAGCGGAAAACGGTCCACGCCTGGGGGCAAGAGTTCAACTGTATCGGTCATCAATAAAAGCTAACGCCAGGTGCGGCAGGCGTCAATGGAGGTGAAGCGGGCCTGCGGCAGACCGTTCCCGCCGCGCGCTGAATTGGCATATCGGATTTTGTTTCTCAGGTTTCGGCCTCAATGAGGCCTGGCTGACAGCAGCACTTCTCTGCCGACGAGGTACAAGAATCCGGCGAGCGCCACAAACGGGAGCAGGGCCAGCCAATCGGCGTTCGGGCCGGCGAAAAACGGGTTGAATGCCTCGGCCCATTTGGTGATCATTGCGTCGAGGTTGCCCAGCACGCCTGCCATGAACGCGATGAGGATGCCCGCAATGGCGCCGCCAGCAATGTAGCCGCTTGCCAACAGCACACCGGGGCTTTTATCACTCTCGGCGGCGAGCTGCGCTTCGTCGAAATTATGCTCGCGCAACTCATGCCTCATTCGCCGGTCCACCAGCCAGCGCACCGCTCCACCTATAAACACCGGCAGGGAGGAGGAGATCGGGAGATAAACTCCCACCGCGAATGCCAGCGACGGGATACCGCACAACTCCAGCACCAACGAGATCATCACACCAAACAGCACCAGCCCCCAGGGCAACTGCCGATCAAGGATACCCTTGATAATATAGCTCATCAGAACCGCTTTTGGCGCGTCAAATTTGCGCACCTCGGTTCCGTCCGGGCGCGTTTTGTAAGCGCCGTTGATGCCCGGATCGACGAGATAGACGGCAGCGCCGGAGTCGTCCACCAGGTATTTGCCCGCCGGGCCGCCATCAGCGTCGGTCTTCTGCCAGACGCGATAAGTCTTTGCGTCTTGGCGCGCCTGCGGTCCGCGAAGTTGTTCGGTGGCGGCAAGGCTGGCAGGGACGGGCGCGCGCAGCCCGGGGGCGACATCAGCGACCGGCACATAGACGGTGGCTGTGCTATTCAACCCAAGCAGAATCGGTCCGAGAACCAGCGCGCTGGCCGCCGCGCCGATGAGGATGGCAATCTGCTGGAACTTCGGGGTTGCGCCGAGCAGGAACCCGGTTTTCAAATCCTGGGATGTGGCGCCGGCATTGGAGGCGGCAATGCAGACGATGGCGCCGACGGAAAGGGCGGTCACGTAGGAGGCCCCGCCAGTCTTGCCGACAATGAGGAAGATCAGGCAGGTCAGCAGCAGCGTCGCGACGGTCATGCCGGAGATGGGATTGGACGAGGACCCGATCTCGCCCGTGAGCCGCGACGATACTGTGACGAAGAGGAAGCCAAAAATGACAATCAGGACCGCACCGAGCAGATTCATTTCGAGGGTGCGTGCGGCCAGGATTGCGCCGATCAGAGCCAGGCAACCACCCGCTACGAATTTCATCGAGAGATCCCGGTCTGTGCGGAGCAGGTTGGCCCGCGAGTTTGCCGCCGCCGCGCTGAAGTCCGCCACTCCCGAACGGAGGCTGTGGAGGATTACCGGCAGGGAACGCAGCAAGCTGATGATACCACCGGCTGCAACGGCGCCGGCGCCGATATAGAGCACATAGGCGCTGCGAATCTGGCTCGGGGTCATTTCGCTGATGAGCTTGGTTCCCGGTGGCAGCACTGCGATCATGCCTTCCCCGAAGAATTTGATCAGCGGAATCAGCACCAGGCAGGAGAGCACGCCGCCGCCGGCCATGATGGATGCAATCCTGGGTCCGATAATGTAACCAACCCCGAGCAACTCGGGAGAAATCTCGGCGGCGAGCGAACCGCCTTTGAGCGGCGCGCCGAGGACGGTTTCCGGCACGTCTTTCCAGCCCTTAAGGGCTGACATGGCGGTCTTGTAGAGCAGGCCGATGCCGAAGCCTGTAAAGATGGTGATGGCGCTGGGACCGCGTTCGCCCCGCGCTCGGGTCATTGCGGCGGCCTCACGTTGCGCGGTCCCAGACGCCATCGCAAGGGATTCGGCATTGGCGCCGGCCTTGAGCACCTCGGCGCAGGCCGTTCCTTCGGGATACTTCAACAGCCCGTGCTGCTGGACAATCAGCGCGCGGCGCAACGGGATCATCATCAAGATGCCAAGCAACGCGCCGAGAAGGGCCACCAACATGACACGGGAGATCTCGAGGTCGAAGCCGAGGATCATGATTGCGGGCATCGTGACGCCCAAGCCGAACGCGATGGATTCGCCGGCCGAGCCGGCGGTCTGGACGATGTTGTTTTCGAGGATGGTGGCGTCGCGGCCGCCAAGCTTCGACCAGAGCCGGAAAAGCGTCAGCGAGATCACTGCGACGGGAATCGAAGCGCTTACCGTGAGACCGACTTTAAGAACGAGGTATAGCGACGATGCGCCGAACACCATCCCCAGCAGCGTGCCGGCGATGATGCTGCGCCAGGTGTACTCCCGCATGTTGGCGCCCGGGGGGATGTAAGGGTGAAAAACGGGGCCGGACCCGGCGCCAGGTTGTGGATTGTTCGCCATACTTCGCGGAATCTTCTCCGAAAAAGACGTTTAAGCCAGATAAAAGTGGAATTGACGGCAACCGCCGGGATGGCGCTTCACTTCCGGATTCGCGCCAGGAACCCTGGCTCGGTTCCGGCGAGGTCAGCGCGCCGTTGGCGGCTCAGCAACTCGCCATAAACGCGGGTGTCGCGTATGAGCATCTCCAGGCGTCGGCTGAGGGTTTCGCTGACAATTCGCCCATCTTTCACATCGACATCTGCGGTGAACGACACCCCATACGGGAGCGCCCAAGCGCAGCACTGGCGCGCCACTGTGCGGAGTTGGTCGGTGACGGTGAGACCCTTTTCGTGAGAGGCGACCACCGTGACGAAAAGTTTGCCGGCGAACTCGTGCCAGAAGTGATCGAGGAAATTCTTCATGGCCCCGCTGATGCCCCCGTGGTAGTCGGGCGAACCGAGCACGATGACATCCGCTCGGTGGACTCGCGCCTGCAGTTCCTCATATCCGGGCAGGTTGTGCGCGGTGTCCGGATTGTAAAGGGAGAGGGGTTCTTGTTTGAAATCGAGCACATCGACGGCGCAGCCAGCCGCCTTGAGTTGGTCAGCGATGTGATGGATAACGGTACGCGTCACCGAATCGCGTTGGAGACGGCCAACGACCGCCAGGATGTTTAAGGATGCTTCAGCCATGAGATCAGAGCCGGATGCGTTCCGGCCTCCTGCGAGACGCACAAGCCAGCAACATGCGCATGGCGGAGTCAATAAGGAAACAGACTGCGGCTTTGCGCCGGGCACGGTGGCTTGCTTTCACGACGAGCTTTTGGCTTGTGAGACCCATAGGATCGATACATTACTCGATAGGCTTGGTTCTGCCAAGCTCGCGTTGCGGCCAGTGTCACTGCGCGCCTCGACCGCCCATCGCTTGCAACCGTGCTGCCGCCATTTTATCTTACCCGCACAATGTTGAAGTCGTCTGTGCGGCCAGCAATCCGCCTTCGGGGTGTCCGCCATAACAATCTGAAGAATTTCGATCTCGATCTGCCGCTCAATCAGCTTATCGTCGTCACCGGCTTGAGCGGTTCGGGAAAGAGCAGTCTCGCATTTGACACGCTGTTCGCTGAGGGCCAGCGGCGCTACATCGAGACTTTCTCGCCTTATGCCCGACAGTTCTTTGACCGCATGGACAAGCCGCAGGTGGACAGCATCGAAGGCATACCTCCCGCCATCGCCATCGAGCAACGTAACGCGGTCAGAACCACCCGCTCGACCGTCGGCACGATGACCGAGATTTGCGATTACATGAAGATGCTCTGGCCCCACCTGGCGCAGCTTCACTGTCGCCAATGCGGCCAGCCGGTGCGCAAGGACTCCCCACAGCAGATTTGGAGTGGATTGTTGACGCGACCTGTGACAGGCGACGCGGAGTTGCTCGTCACCTTCGACCTGCCGCTTTCGGCGAAGCTCTCGATTGAGGAATCGCTGGCGCTGGTGGCCAAACAGGGATACCAGCGCCTTCTGCTCGACAACCAAGTCCGCCAACTCGACGATGTGGTGTCGGGCTTAGCCGACCACCAAGCAGCCATCACCGATCACGCATCCGGGCGGAGCTCTCTGACCGTGGTTCAAGACCGCGTGCGCGCGGTCGATGGGAACCGCCCTCGTTTCGTCGAGGCGTGTGAACAAGCCTACCATTTTGGCAAAGGCAAGCTGGCGATTCACGAACTTGCCCTGACGCAACCGGCGGCGGGCAAAGCGCTCCACACGCCTGGCGTGGCGCACCGATTTTCCAACCGGCTGCACTGCGCGCGATGCGACATCGAATACCGCGAACCTTCGCCGGCATTGTTCAGTTTCAACCACCCGGTTGGCGCCTGCCCGACCTGCCGCGGCTTCGGCCGCGTGATCAGCATCGACTACGACCTGGCGCTGCCTGACCGCTCCAAGACCATTGCGCAATGCGTGGTGAGACCGTGGCAGACGGGTCTGGGCGCGGAGTGCCAGGCCGATTTGCTACGCATCTGCCGGCAGTTTGGGGTTCCCACGAATATGCCTTTCCGCGAGCTGCCCAAGAAGTGGCAAGACCTCGTCATGGATGGCGAGACGGATTACGGCAAGGACAAGGATCACGAGTGGCCGCGCGCCTGGTACGGCGTCAAGGGCTACTTTCGCTGGCTGGAATCCAAGGCCTACAAGATGCACGTGCGCGTGCTCCTCTCGCGTTACCGGGCCTATACCCCCTGCCCGGTTTGTCATGGCCAGAGGTTGCAACCCGAGGCGCTCCTCTATCGGGCCCCCGCAGCCACCAACGCCACCCAGCGCCAGATGGCTTCAAAGACCCATTTGGAACCGACTGAACTCGGTCGCCGTGTGGGACTGACGCTGCCTGATTTCTACCAGCTCCCAATCCGCGACGCCTTGCCTTTGATTGAGGTAATGGCCGACCGCCGCGGGCCGCTCAGGAACGATCCGCTCAAGCTGGTCTTGAACGAAGTGCATTCGCGTCTGGGATACCTCAACGATGTCGGCCTGGGCTACCTTACATTGGACCGACCGACACGGTCGCTCTCCGGCGGCGAAACCGAACGGGTGAACATCACTTCCTGCCTTGGCACCCGGCTGGTGAACACCCTTTTCGTTCTGGATGAACCGAGCGTCGGGCTGCATCCGCGCGACACCGAACGGCTCGTTCGGCTGCTTCAGCAACTGCGCAATGCAGGCAACACCGTCGTCGTCGTCGAACATGAGCCCAGTGTAATGCGCGCCGCCGATCAAATCGTTGATCTAGGCCCGGGTCACGGCGTCACTGGCGGAAACGTAGTGTTTCAGGGCACTTACGCTCAGATTCTAAAATCAAAGCAGTCTTTGACTGGCCAATACCTCAGTGGTCGCAAGCAAATTGAAGTCCCACAACGAAGGGCAATCTGTCCTGCTCTGAAACTCTCGCACGCCACACGGCACAACCTCAAAGACCTGAGCGTCGAAATCCCGCTGGGCCGGTTCGTGTGTGTTACCGGCGTCAGCGGCTCCGGCAAAACCACGCTCGTCCGGGAAGTCTTGTTGCCGGCACTCACCGCCAGCATCAAGTCAGAGCCACTCTCTGTCAAAGCCTCCGACAGCGTGTCTCCTGACCAGGGTTCCGACGATGAGGATGCCGACCTGTCACTCGTGACCCGACACGCAGCACTCCTCGAGGGGGCCGGCCACATCGGCCGGGTAATCCTCGTTGACCAATCCATCCTCGGCAAAACTCCGCGCTCAAATCCTGCCGTCTATATCGGCGCGTTCGATGACATCCGCGAGTTCTTCGCCCAGTCCGATGTCGCCAGGCAGCGCGGGTTGAACGCTAGCGCCTTCAGTTTCAATTCCGCTCAGGGTCAGTGTGGGCGCTGCCGCGGCGCGGGCTTCGAGAAGATCGAGATGCAATTCCTCAGCGATGTCTTCATTCGCTGCCCAGACTGCAACGGCCGCCGCTATCGCCCGCATATTCTCGAAGTCAAATTGAGCGCAAAGACCGCTCTCCCAAAACCCGCCCGCGCAAACAGAAGCCAGAAGTCCAAAACTTCCCCACCACTTATCACGCATCACGCATCACGCCTCACGGATCACGCATCACGCATCACGGATCACGCATCACGCATCACGTTCCCCGCATCACGCTCTTTTTCCATCGCCGATTTGCTCGAGGCCACGGTGGAAGAAGCCATCGCCTTCCTCGCCGCCTTCCCCGAGTCCCGTCCGGCTGGCCGCGCAGTCGAAAGCCTGAAGCTGCTGGAAGAAGTTGGGCTTGGCTATCTCAAGCTCGGCCAACCGATCAACACACTCTCCGGCGGCGAAAGCCAGCGGCTGAAACTGGTGCGACACCTGGCCGAAGCAATCGTAGCCGCCGACGGCAGTCGGCGCACTTCAAGTCAGAGCCCTGCCGCGCCCGCTCCAACGTTGTTCCTGTTCGATGAGCCGACCACCGGCCTCCACTTTGACGACGTGCGGGTGCTGCTCAAAGTCTTCCAGCGACTGGTGGAGGCCGGCCACTCCGTTCTCGTCATCGAGCACAACCTCGAGGTCGTAAAATCCGCTGATTGGATCATCGACCTCGGACCCGACGCGGGCGACGAGGGGGGGCAAATTGTGGCCGTGGGAACGCCCGAACAAATCGCCGCTTGCCGCGAAAGTCATACCGGCCAGGCGTTGCGAGCGGTGCTCCATTTGAACATTGAACTTTGAACATCGAGCTTTGAACATTGAACATTGAACATTGAACATTGAACTTTGAACATCGAACAGCGAACAGCGAACAGCGCGCCGCCAAGAGGGGCCCTCCTTGCCGCCCGCCGGCACTTGACCAATAACTTGACCCACACTTGACCCATTGCCAAGCTTGCCTCCGTGAGCTACCAACCTCAATTCACTATAACGCCGGCGCTTCTCTCCCGCGTCGAGAAGATCGCTGCCCTACAGGCAGGCCGTGCGTCAACAGGGAGAGGATCTAACCGGTTGGCTCGACTACTGCGCCGAAGGACTCCTGCTCACGCTGGAGCGTGTCTGGACCCGCGTACAGACATTCGCCGCAAAAACGAGACGGAAGAAATTGGTCCTGCGACCAAGACAGGAGCAACTGCTCCAACTGCTTGGCGACCACAAGAGCCTCACGCCGCGCGAAATCTGGGATGCGCTGGCCGTCTCCAAGCAGGGCGC
The DNA here is from genome assembly GCA_037130375.1 of Verrucomicrobiota bacterium. GTDB lineage: Bacteria > Verrucomicrobiota > Verrucomicrobiia > Limisphaerales > UBA8199 > JAPLUA01. Next base: position 11,283 of record JBAXTC010000153.1, read on the forward strand.
CCTCGACCTCCTCCGGCCTCTCATCCAAGCCGGTCTGGTAAAACGCATCGGCACCCAAAAGACCGGCCGCTACATCCTCGCTTAAAGCAAAATTCCACGAGACACAATGGCACCTGCATTCGAGATTGGGCTACGGAATTGTGCCCAACCGCAGTTTCACAACCACCGGGCAATGGTCGCTCGGGAACTGGCCGTCGCGCGAGAAGGTCACAATCTCGATGCGGTCCGCGGCGACTTCGCCCCGGCTGAGAATCCAGTCAATGCGCGGTCCATCTTTCTCGAGGGCTTTGAACGCATTGAAGGTTCCGATGCCTTCGTTGACGCGCTCGCGTGCGGTCGTCCATGTGTCGGTGAAGAACCCGTCGTTGGTCAGGATTGCGTAGGCATTGTTGGGACCGGCGGCGGCGTTGAAATCGCCCACGAGCAGGACGGGCAGCTTGGCGTCGAAGGCGGCGAGGCGTTTACGGATGAGCTGGGCGCTTTTCTCGCGGGCTTCTTGGACCTGATGATCAAAATGGGTGTCAAGGAAGATGAACTCGCGTTTGGTCTGACGATCCCGGAACTTCACCCACGTCACCATGCGGGGAAGCTTCGGCCCCCAGTTTTTCGAGCCGATAAGCTCCGGCGTATCCGACAGCCAGAAGTGATCGAACGCGAGCGGTTCCAGCCGCGCCGTGCGGTAAAACACCGCCATGAACTCGCCCCGGCTGCCGCCGTCTCGCCCGAGGCCGATCCACTGGAATGCTGGCAGGTCCGCGGCGAGGTTCTGAAGCTGACCGTAAAGGCCCTCCTGCGTGCCGAAGACATCGGGGGCGAGCTTTTCGATGAGTTCACCCATAATCGGGCGGCGTTGCGGCCAGGCGTCCGGCGGGTTGGAACTGGCGAACTTCAGGTTATAAGTCATTATCGTCAAGGTACCCGGCGCGACGGTGGTTGCAGTTTGTGATGTGGCGCTGAACTGCAGGAGGATGGCGTCGCAAGCGACGAGGATCAGGATGTTGGTGACACAACGAATGAATGCACTTTGTCTCATGACGCGGATTCTAGTAAATCAAGGGCGGCGGGCAAGTCCTTCGCGCAGGGCGGTTTCAAGAAATCGTAGCCGCCGACGGCAGTCGGCGCTAACATTCCGATAATCGAGGAAAAGTGCGCCGACTGCCGCCGACGGCTACGATTTTGCAGGTTCTTGAATCCGCCCTGTCCTTCGCGTGTGCGCATCTTAGATTTTTCGGAGCGAGGACAGGAGCGCAAGACAGAATTCGTC
>JBAXTC010000154.1:0-12543 GCA_037130375.1 Verrucomicrobiota bacterium
TCAAGTCAATGGTGGCATCGATGTTGACGCAATAATTGGCTTCGTTGGTCGTGGTGTAGATGACAACGACAACCCGGTTCCTGTGATGGGCCAGCAAGGCCATCGTGCCGCCCACAGCGAAGGTATCGTCGTCCGGATGCGGAGTAAAAATCAGGACCGTCTTGTTGGTATAATTCTCCAGCCGTTCAGCGGGCCGAACGGTCGAAGCGAAGGACAGCAATAGAACAATTGGTATCAGAATAGTGGACTTCATAAGATGATCGGTGTGGCATTCAACTCGAGTTCAGTTGGTTTCAGGATGTTGCGCGCCATGACGGTTTCTTTGTAGTTTCGTGTCAGCGCCAATTATACGGCATCATCGGCTGCAACGCAGCCAGCGGTGCGACTTCGCGCTCAACGATTCGCGCCTTCTTGTCTGCGGCCATCAGCGGCAACGGTTTTGATCTTGCGGTCAGCGACAAACTGCTCTATCGATTCCTGCATCGAAATGCGTTTGACCGTTACAACTGATTGGCTGCCCGACATGGATTTGAACCATGACAAACAGATCCAGAGTCTGCTGTGCTACCGTTACACCATCGGGCAAGCCGGCGCGAAGGCAAGATTAGAGGTTTCCGCGAGGAAGTCAAGCTGCTGATATGCCACAAGAATTCCGCCAAATCCTCAAGTACGCCGACCAGCCGGGCTACACGCCCGACCTCGAATGTTATTTGCGGCATGGCGGCTATGAAGTTTTGAAGAAGGCGCTGAGCCTCGCGCCGAAGACACTGCCGGACGGGCGGACCGTCAGCGGCTCGGAACAACTGCGCCAGGAAGTGATGGTTTCCGGCCTGCGCGGGCGCGGTGGCGCCGGTTTCTCCTGCGGCTTGAAGTGGTCATTCGTGGATCGCAAGAGCGGCAAACCGATCTACCTGATCTGCAATGCGGATGAATCCGAGCCGGGCACCTTCAAGGATAAGCAAATCATCCACAAAGATCCGCACCAGTTGATCGAGGGCATGATTATCGCCAGTTACGCGAACGATGTTCACCTCGCCTACATTTACATCCGCGGCGAGTTTGCCGAGGGGGCGAAGCTGCTGAATCGCGCGCTCAAGGAAGCCCGCGCGAAGAACTTGCTTGGCAAGAATATCCTGGGCTGCGGCTACGACCTGGAGATTCACGTGCATCGCGGCGCCGGCGCTTACATTTGCGGTGAGGAAACGGGCCTCATCGAATCGCTGGAAGGCAAGCGGGCCTATCCGCGCATCAAACCGCCCTACTTTCCGGCGGTGCTGGGCCTTTACCTGTGCCCGACGATCGTTAACAACGTCGAGACGCTTTGCGCCGTCAAACACATTGCCGCAATGGGCGGGACGGAATATGCGAAACTCGGCACGCCCAACAACACGGGCACGCGCATTGTCAGCATCAGCGGCCACGTGAAAAAGCCCGGCTATTACGAGGTCGAGGTCGGCAAAGTCACGATTGGCGAGCTCATCAATGATCCCGTTTTCGGCGGCGGGTTGCGGGACGGACGCAAACTGAAAGCCCTCATCCCGGGAGGTTCCTCGGCGAAAGTCTTCAAAGCCGGCGAGAAGTTTAAGCTGCGGCGGCGAGGTCCCGACGGCAAGGAGACGGAGCAGGAGCTGGATGTGCTGAGTTTGCCCTATGACTTCGATTCGCTGATTGCCGCCGGCAGCATGTCGGGTTCGGGCGCGCTGATCGTGCTGGATGATTCCACCGACATTGTCGCGGTGCTGGCGAATATCGCGGAGTTTTACGCGCACGAAAGCTGCGGCCAATGCACGCCCTGCCGCGAAGGCTCGCTCTGGATGGCCAAGGCGCTCCACCGGCTCACGCATGGAGAAGGACGGAAGAGCGATGCGGACTACCTCATCCGCATTGCCGACAACATCCCCGGCGGACGTACGGTTTGCGCCTTCGGCGAAGCCTGCGCCTGGCCGGTGCAGAGTTTTGTGGGAAAGTTCAAAGACGAGTTTGTCGCCCGGGGCGCGGCGGACGAAGATCGCCGGCTGAAACAGGGCGTCGGCCCCACGGCTGAAATGAAACTAGCTGCCAGTCCGCAAAGTTGAGCAAATGTCAACTACAGCCACTGCCGAACTCAGGCCCGCCGCCGCCCCGGTCGATAAGATCAAGGTGCGGGTGGACGGCAAGGATGTGGAGGTTCCTCGGACGACGCCGGACCCGGTTTCCGGCAAGCCCGTGCCGACCACGATGATCCAGGCTTGCTTCGCAGCCGGCGCCATGGTGCCGCATTACTGTTACCATCCCAAACTGCCGATCGCCGGCAACTGCCGGATGTGCCTGGTGGAGTTCGGGACGCCGGCAATCGGCCCGGACCGCAAACCCATCTTGAACCCGGACGGCACGCCAAAGGTGGCCAAAGCGCCTCGCCCGGCTATTGCCTGCGCCACGCCACTCTCCCCGGGCATGGAAATTTATACCAAAACCCCGGCAGTGAAACAAATGCGGGAGGGCGTGCTGGAGTTCCTGCTCATCAATCATCCGCTCGACTGCCCGATTTGCGATCAGGCCGGCGAGTGCAAGCTGCAGGAGTATTCCGTCGAATACGGTCAGTCGGAGAGCCGCTTTGTCGAGGCCAAGATGCACAAGCCCAAGCGCGTCGATCTGGGCCCGCGCATTGTGCTGGACGACGAGCGCTGCATCCTCTGCACGCGTTGCATCCGTTTCACCCGGGATTTCGTCGGCGACGACGCGCTCGGAATAGTCAATCGCGGCAGCCACAATACACTGACCGCCTACCCGGGCAGGATTTTTGACAACAACTACACGCTCAACACCGTCGATATCTGCCCGGTCGGCGCGTTGACCTCCAAGGACTTCCGGTTCCAGATGCGCGTCTGGTTCCTGAAGGAGACCAAGAGCCTATGCACGAGCTGCGCGACGGGTTGCAATATCGTCATCGGCTCCCGCGAAAAGAAAATCTATCGGTATGAGCCACGCGAGAACGACGTGGTAAACGCCTGCTGGATGTGCGATCATGGCCGGCTGAATTACAAGTGGATCGGACGCAAGGACCGCCTGGAGGCAATCCGAACTCCGAAGTCCGAATCCGAGAGTTGGAGCGCTGTGGCGGCGGAAATCTCGAAGCGGTTGCGTGACGCCGCCCAAGGGTCGGTGGCGATCGTGGCCTCGGCGCGGCAGACCAACGAGGAGCTTTACTTGCTGGCAAAGCTGGCGAAGAAGCTGGGCGCGTTGACCGACTCGGTTCCGCGCGCGGACCAGGGCGACAAGCTGTTGTTGAACGCCGACCGAAACCCGAACAGCAACGGAGCGCGACTCGTCGGCATCGCCGCCGAACCGATCGGCTCGAAGCTGCCGAAGATCGCCGAAGGCATTCGCAGCGGACGCGTGAAGACCTTGATTGTGTTCGGCGAGGATGTCACGCGCCACGGCATTGGCGCGGATTTGCTGGGCAAGCTGGAGACACTGATCGTGAGCGACATTTTGCCAGGCGAAACCACCCGGCTCGCGCACTATCTGTTGCCGGGTTGCGCCCATGCCGAGAAACGCGGCACGTTCACCAACACCAAAGGCCGGGTCCAGAAATTCATGAAAGCGGTCGAGCCGCCCGGGGATGCCCGGCCGGAATGGGAGTTTTTGCGCGAACTGGTCTTTCAGGTGGCTGGCCTGGATGGCTTTGTCAGCATCGAGGGCCTGTTCAACCAGATGGCCGGCGAAGTCCCCGCGTTCAATGGGTTGACGTGGGCAGCGCTGGGCGATACGGGAGTGACGGTGCCGCTATGACCTCCCGGTCTTAAACAAGTAAATGACTTACAACGTTACATGAGTTAGAAGCGCGCCATGACCTGGGTTAACAACTTAACGCCGCTAACGCAATTCGTGCTCTTCAGTGCGCTGAAGATACTTGGCGTCTTCTCCGTGGTGATGTTCATTGTCGCCTATGCGGTCTGGGTGGAGCGCAAGGTCGCTGCCGCCATCCAGGACCGCCGTGGTCCAAATCGGGTCGGCTGGTTCGGCCTTCTCCAGCCCGCCGCCGACGCCATCAAATCATTTCTCAAAGAGGACTTTACGCCGGGCCACGTGCGGAAGTCATATTACTGGCTTGCGCCGGCTATCGTGATGATTCCCAGCCTGCTCACGGTGGCCATCATTCCGTTCGGCTCGCTGCTCGGCGGCCAGAAGATGGTCGTGGCGGATTTGAACGTTGGCGTTCTTTACACCTTCGGCATCGTCTCCCTCGGCGTCTATGGGATCGTACTCGGCGGCTACGCGGCGAACTCAAAATATCCCTTCATAGGCGGCATCCGTTCGAGCGCGCAGATGATTTCATACGAAATCGCGATGGGCATGGCGGTGATACCACTGTTCCTGATTGCCGGCGGCCTGGACGTCGGCCAATTGAGCGCTGGTTGGCAAAAGTTGCTCGCCGGGACGAGCAGCCTCAACCTCAACCGCCTGGTCACGTGGCAGGCGGGGCACGGCTGGCTCATCTTCTATGCGCCGGTTTCCTTCATCATTTTCGTCGTCGCCATGTTTGCCGAAACCAACCGGATGCCCTTCGATTTGCCCGAATCGGAGCAGGAGTTGGCGGGCGGCTACAACGTCGAATACAGCTCGATGAAGTTCGCGCTGTTTTTTATGGGCGAATACGCCAACATGATTGCCGCGGCGGCGCTGCTGGTGACGCTTTTTCTGGGTGGGTGGACGCTGCCCATTGCGGGCCTCAACCAGCCGGCGGCGACCGCCTGGGTCGGGCTGCTGCACATTGGCATCTTCCTGGCCAAGATGCTGAGCGTGCTGTTCATCGTGATCTGGGTGCGTTGGATGTGGCCGCGATTCCGTTACGACCAGTTGATGGACCTGGGCTGGCGTCGGTTCGTTCCGCTGGCGCTGGCGAATATCGTGGCCACGGCGGTCGGTCTGTGGATGCTGGCATGATTGTTAAACGCAAGAATCTGAATCTTTGGGAACGGCTTTACCTGCCGGCAGTGATCGGCGGGTTCAAAGTCACCCTGCGCCATTTCTTCAAGAAGAAGGTGACGATGCAGTATCCCGAGGAGCGATGGGTAGTGCCCGAGGGCTATCGGGGCGCGCCCTATCTCGTTAAGGATCAGGACGGCAATACCAAATGTGTCTCTTGCCAGCTCTGTGAATTTGTTTGCCCGCCTAAAGCCATCAAAATCACCCCGCCCGGACCGCAGGGCCCCGGCGCGGACCGCCCGAACGCGGAGAAGATGCCGGTTGAATTCGAGATCAACATGCTCCGCTGCATCTTCTGCGGCTTTTGCCAGGAAGTCTGCCCTGAGGAAGCTATCTTCCTTATGAAAGACTATTCGCTGACTGGCACGAACCGCGGGGAGATGATCTACGATAAGCGACGATTGCTCGCGCTGGGCGGGGTCCATCAGGACAAAATCCGGAAATGGCAGAAGAAGGCGGACGAAGCGCGTCGGCAAGGGGTGGAGCCATGAGGGTTCACGCTCAATCAGAGAGTTACATTGTTAAATGGGTCACTTCAGTCACATTTGTTGAAACGGCAGCTTGGTAATGGAAGACATTCTATTCTATATTTTTTCGTTTCTGACACTGGTGTGTGGCTTCCTGGTCATCGCCAATCCGTTCAGCCGCAATCCGGTCACCAGCGCCATGTTTCTGGTGCTGACGATTGTTTCATTGGCCGGCTTGTTTGTCCTGCTGCACGCGTTCTTCCTCGCCGCCGTGCAGGTGCTCGTCTATGCGGGCGCGGTGATGGTGCTGTTCCTGTTCGTCATCATGCTGCTGGATATTAAAGCCGAAGAACAGCGACGGATTAAGCTCCTGGGGGTCGTTGGCGGAGTGTTTTCGGCAGCAGCAATCCTGGGCATTTTTCTGTGGAGTTTTCTGAATTCTCCAGTCGAGGTCATGGAGTCGCCGTCGCTGGAAGGCGGAACGGTGGCGCTCGGAAGGCTGCTGTTTACGCAATACTTGCTGCCGTTCGAGATTATCTCTGTGCTGCTGCTCGTGGCGATTGTAGGCGTGGTTTTGCTCAGTAAGAAAGATCTGCAATGAACATTGGGCTTGAACATTATCTCGTCGTAAGCGCCCTGTTATTCGCGCTGGGCTTGACGGGCGTGATCGTGCGGCGAGGCCTCCTGGTCATCTATATGTCCCTCGAGTTGATGCTCAATGCGGCAAACCTTGCGATGGTTGCCTTTTCGCGCTTCACCAACAACCTCGATGGCCAGGTGTTCGTGTTCTTCATCATTACCGTTGCGGCGGCGGAGGTCTCGGTTGGTTTGGCCCTCATTGTGGCACTCTGCCGCAAACGTCAGACAGCGCATATCGAGGATCTAAGGACGCTTAAGCTCTAGCTGATGAACCCGGAATACTTACCCTGGATAGTCCTGTTCCTCCCGCTTTGCGCGGCGGCGGTAATCGCGCTCTTCACGCAGCGCAATCGCGAGCTGAGTGCGGCGCTTTCAATCGGCGCGGTCGTCGCAGGCTTCATCTTGAGTGTGATCTTCCGTTCCTGTATGGGATGGGAGCCGGCAGCCCGGGAGTCAGCCACCACCTGGTTGAGCATTGGCGATTTCCAGGTGGACTTCGGGTTGCGCTTCGATCCGCTGAGTTTGATGATGCTGCTGCTCGTCACAGGAGTAGCCAGCGTGATCCATATCTACTCCTGGGGCTATATGAAGGAGGACCGAAGCGTGCCCCGTTACTTCGCGTGTCTGAGCCTCTTCACCTTTTCGATGCTCGGCATTGTGCTCGCTAACAATTTCCTGCAACTGTTCATTTTCTGGGAGCTGGTCGGGGTGTCCAGCTACTTGCTCATCGGTTTCTGGTTCGAACGGCCGGCCGCAGCGGATGCGGGCAAGAAGGCGTTTCTCACCAATCGTCTGGGCGACTTCGGATTCATTCTTGGCATCCTGCTGGTTTGGGCCAGCCTCGGCTCGCTCAACTTCGGAGTGCTCCAGGAAAACCTCGCTGCCAACCCACAGGCGTTGGGGGCGCTGGCAACAACCGGCGGCCTGCTGATCTTTTGCGGCGCGATGGGCAAGAGCGCTCAATTCCCGCTGCACGTCTGGTTGCCGGACGCGATGGAAGGCCCGACACCCGTCAGCGCGCTGATTCACGCCGCGACGATGGTCGCCGCGGGCGTTTACATGCTTTGCCGCGTGTTTTTCCTGCTCAATATCCCCGGCTCGACCGCATTGGCTGTGGTCGCGTGGATCGGCGGATTCACTGCCCTGCTCTCGGCCGTCATTGCCATCCAGCAGAACGACATCAAGCGCATTCTGGCATACTCGACCCTCTCGCAGCTCGGGTACATGGTGATGGCGGTGGGCCTGCAAGGTCCGGTTTCGGCAATGTATCATCTGACCACCCACGCATTCTTCAAGGCGCTGCTGTTCCTCGGGGCGGGCTCCGTCATCATCGCCATGCATCACGAGCAGGACATCTGGAAAATGGGCGGCTTGCGCAAGAAGATGCCCGTGACGTTCTGGACCTTTATCGTGGGCACGCTGGCGCTGTCAGGCTTGCCGCCTTTCAGCGGGTTTTATAGCAAGGACAGCATCCTCGCCCAAGCGGCCGAGCATCAAAACTGGCCCCTTCTGATCCTGGGTATCGGCGTCGCGGCGCTCACGCCCTTCTACATGTTCCGGTTGGTCTGTGTTGCCTTCCTCGGCTCGCCGAAGTCCGACGCCGTGCATCACGCGCAGGAATCCCCCCAGGGCATGCTCTGGCCGCTGCGCATCCTGGCGACGTTGAGCATCATCGGCGGTTTCATCGGCATCGAGCAGATCTACGGCAAACAGTTCCCGGGCCAGCACGTTGAAGAGAGCGTTTCATTTCTCCAGGAATTGACCGCTCCGTTCGTCCACGCGCCTCTAACCGCCGCTTCCAGTTTGCTGGCGGTGCTCCTCGGCTTGACGGCCGCATGGGCGCTCTACTGGAAGGCAGCCATCGATCCGCTGCCGGCAAAGTTGGGCGCTCTGTCGCGCGCGATGCGCAACCGGTTCTATTTCGACGAACTCTACGAGGCCACGGTCATTCGGTTCCACGATCTGCTGGCCGCCATGGCCGGCTGGTTCGACCGGTGGATCATCGCCGGCGTCGCCGTGCGCGGGACGCACGGAACCACCGAGCTGGTCGGCCGCGCCTTGCGCCTGCTGCAAACGGGCAGCTTGCAGACCTATGCCTTCCTGTTCGCCATGGGCGTGGCCCTGGTGCTCTACCTCGCATTGAAATAGCATGTCCCTGTTAACCTTCATCATTTGCTGCCCGCTGGCCGCCGCGATTCTGCTGGCCTTCGTCCCGGGCAACTACCGCGTCGTGATGCGCGGTGTCGCGCTGCTGGCCACGCTCCTTTCCGCGCTGCTCGCGATCATCATGTTCATGTTGTTCAACAGCGCGGACATTGCCGCCAGCGGCTACCGGTTTGACCAGCAAATTCCCTGGGTATCCGCTTTAGGCATCAGCTATCACGTCGGGGTGGACGGCATCAACGTGGGTCTGGTTTTGATGGGCGCGATCGTGGCATTTGCTGCCGCCTGTGTCTCCTGGGAAATCAAAGAGCGTGAAAAGGAATTTTACATTCTGTTGCTGGTAATGGCAGGGGGCATTCTCGGCGCCTTCGCGTCGCTCGACTTGTTCTTCTTCTATTTCTTCCACGAATTGGCGCTCGTTCCGACCTTCATCATGATTGGCGTCTGGGGCCGCGGCGAACAGAAAAACTACGCCACATTTCAGGTTGCGATTTACCTCAGCATCGGCGCGCTCCTTGCCTTGGTCGGCCTGATCGCCCTTTACCTGCAATCGGGCGCGGCCACTTTCGATATTCCTCAACTTACCGAGCATATTCGCCGCAATCCAATTTCGGCCAGTGGACAGCATTTCATTTTCCCACTGCTGTTGTTCGGATTCGGCATTCTGGTTTCCCTGTGGCCATTTCATACGTGGGCGCCCCTCGGATACGGCTCGGCACCCACCGCCACGGCAATGCTCCACGCCGGCGTGCTAAAGAAATTCGGACTGTACGGCCTGATTCGCATTGCACTGCCACTGTTACCCGACGCGGCGCAAAGCTGGATGCATATCCTCGCCTGGCTCTGCCTCGGCAACCTCGTTTACTGCGGTTGGGTGGCGATGCGGCAAAAGGATTTCAATCGGCTGATCGGCTATTCAAGTGTGGCGCACATGGGCTTCATCTTCCTGGGCATCGCCAGCCTGAACCTTATCGGTGTGACCGGCGCGGTGCTGGTGATGATCGCACATGGCTTCCTGGCCGCCCTGACTTTCGGCCTGGGCGGCTACATCTACCAGCAAACCGGCACCTTGCAAATGGACCAACTCGGAGGACTGCTCCGCCGATTGCCATTCATCGGCGCGGCGCTGATGATGGCAGCCTTCGCCGGTTGCGGCTTGCCGGGCTTCGCGAACTTCGCAGGCGAGGTCACGGTCTTCTTCGGCGCCTGGAAGGTATTCCCGCTTGTGACAATCCTCGCCTGCTGGGGCGCGCTGATTATCGGCGCAGTCTATGCCCTGCGGGCAATGCGAAACATTCTGCACGGACCACTGCCGGAGAAATGGGCCCGTGTCGCCGACGCGCCCCACCTCTGGCGCAAGACGCCGTTTATTATCCTTCTGGCCTGCCTGTTATTATTCGGCTGTTTCCCCGGCTTGCTGGTCGAGAAAATCAAACCGAGCGCCGAGCAGATCATTCGAATGGTGCATGGCGGAAGTGGAAATTCGTTGCCCGGGTCAGTGATCGCCCAGACGGCGGGCGGAGGTGTGCTGCAATGAAGGCGATTGATCAGGTTGGCTCATGTGCCACCACGTCCCGCAGATGCTGCGCTCAACAGATGCTGAAAAACAGATGAACATTGGTTTGTTGATTCACGAATGGCTGGTGGCCGCCCTCGGGTTGGGGCTGCTCCTCGTGGACTTGTGGCTGCCGTCGTCCGCCAAACGAAACCTCGGCTATGCGGCGGCAATCGGCGTGGGCGCAATCCTGCTCTACAGCTTCGTTGCCGTGCGATTCCCCTCAAGCGAAGTGACGCAATACGCCTTCGGCAAGATGTACGCACTCGACGGCCTGGCGCTGTTCTTCAAACGCTTCTTCCTGCTGGCTGCCTTGATTGTGCTCCTGATGTCCGTGGAATTCGCCAACCGGATCGCCGCCGGCATCGGCGAATTCTACGCGCTGATTCTGTTTGCGCTGTTGGGGATGATGTTTGCCGCTTCGGCAAATGATTTCGCGCTGCTGTTTGTATCGCTTGAACTCATCACGATCACCTTCTACGTGCTCACCAGCTTCCATCGCTCGCACCGCGCTTCGCTCGAAGCCGGCGTGAAATATTTAATCATCGGGGCTTTGTCCACGGCATTTATGGTTTACGGAATTGCCCTGGTTTACGGCTTCAGCCACACGCTCAACTTCACTGAGTTGGCCGGCCTGACCACAAAGCTCGGTTCTCACAAGATATTTCTGTTCGGACTGGTGTTCGTCCTGGCCGGACTCGGATTCAAAATCGCCGCGTTTCCATTTCAAATCTGGGCGCCGGACGTCTATCAGGGCGCGCCCTCACCAACGACCGCATTCTTGGCGATTGGGTCCAAGGCCGCTGGCTTCGTGCTGCTGCTGCGCGTGCTCTTCATCGCGGTGCCGGGCATCACCGCGCAATGGGTGAACCTTCTCATTATCATGTCCGGCATCACCATCCTTTACGGAAATCTCTGCGCCATTCCGCAGCGCAACGTGAAGCGGCTGCTCGGCTATTCCAGCATCGCGCACGCCGGCTATATGCTGCTTGGCGTCGCTGCCATGAGCACCGCCGGGCGATCCGCTGTTCTCTACTACCTCAGCGGCTATCTTTTCACCGTGCTCGGCGCCTTTACCGTAATCTGCCTGGTGATGCGCCAGGTGGACGGCGAGGACATCAGCGCCCTGGCCGGCCTCAACCGACGCTCGCCCTTGTTGGCGGCGACCATGACTTTATCGGTGGTTTCGCTGGCCGGCATTCCTCCGTTGGCGGGCTTCTTCGGGAAGTTTCTGCTGCTCAAGGCCGTCATCGAGCAAGGCGCCACGCATCCGGGCTATTATTGCCTCGCGTTCACTGCGCTCGCCGGAGTGGTAATCTCGCTCTATTACTACTTCGGCATCGTGCGCGCGATTTACTGGTCGAACGACGTAACGGACCTGTCCTCCATCCCGCTTTCAAAGCCGATCCGCCTTTCCATCTACGGCTGCATCGCAGGGATGTTCTTTCTCGGTGTGTTTCCCGGCCCGGTCCTGAATCTGGCGATCGAGGCAGTGAAGGTGCTTCGGTAAGTCCGGCCGGTTTGCCCTTGCATGGTTGGAGTGTTAGACCTTTGTGGTGGCCGGGTTACACGTGTCGGCGCGACACCCAGCATTCGGCCGCCTTGGGTCTTTTCGATAGCCAGCCGGATGCGGAGGTGGTGTGGGCGCCTTGGCAGCGCATCGAAGTTCTCAACGACAGCGCCAGCAAGCTGGACGCGCTCCAAACGCTTCGCGTGGCAGTTCATCCGCAAGAACCTCCGCAGCCTGCATACAATTTCGACTATTGCAGCGCCGAGACCGGAGCCGGACATATCCCCAAACTTTCCCGGGACGCAAGGGAAAACGCCCCTTCCGCAGTCGGCCTGCCCGGCCAGGGCTGGAGGCTCGGTGATCGGTAATCGGTAATCAGTGATCAGTAGTCGTGCTCGGTGCTGCTGTCCTCCGCTCCGCCGGGGCTGGTTTACGGCTCGAAGAAGCGGTCGAAGCCTTTTGCCTTCAAACCGGTTGTGAGTTCATCGTCGCCGGTCCAGAGGCGGCCATCGAGATGCAGCGTCAGGGCGACGAATGGCGCGTCTTTGGGGTCAACGTCGCGGCACAGGCGGCGTGCTTCCATCCAGGTGCCAATCGGGATGCTGCCTTCTTCGAAGAAGTGGATACGGGCCAGGAGCTCGTAGAGGCATTCCAGCAGTTCGTCTTCGCTCAGTTCAGTGGCCTGGGCGATGCGTTCTTTATGCTTGAACAGTTCGACCAGGAAGAAGCGTGGAGAGTGAAGGGTGCAGGCGGTATCGGTCAGAAAGCGTCGACGCAGCGCCGTGTCCCGACGCAGGAGCAGGGAGAAGAAGATGTTGGTGTCAACGACGAGCTTGGACTCAATCACTCAGCCTTCCTGAGGAGTGAAGCGTTGCTGGTTCGCCTGCCACCAGTCTGCCTTGATTTCCTCGGACAGCTTCCACGCGGCCTCCGGGTTGAGCTTGCTCCGGCGGGCGATGGTTTCCACGCGGAGCCAGGAGACCAAGTCGTTGACCTCGTCCGGGGTTAGCGCTATCGCCACAAAGCTCGGTTCTCAGCTCCGCACGGCTTTGGACTGCCCCGAGGGCGTTCCGGGCGTCATCCGATGTCGATCCGACCCCTGCCCCGCGTAGCGTCAAAAGGAAATTCCTGTCAGTATCAGTTGCCGCGTCCTTGCGTTGTCACAAGGGGCGGCTTATCCTGTCACCGCCGTGAAAGAGCCTTTCATCAACGTCGAGGAAACAATTGACCGCTTCGTCGGG